>CAJOQZ010000226.1 GCA_905236585.1 uncultured Lachnospiraceae bacterium | reverse complement strand
GGTACTTTGGGTTGTCCGGTATGACAAATGCGCTGCTGCGGTTCTTCTCAAACGTTCCCACAACCGTAGTCACGGCGTGCGTGACGATTGCCGTGATCTTCGCTTCTTTTCTTCTGCCGCGGCTGCCGTAAACCGGCTCAATGATGACGGTATCGCTGTCAAACGCATGCGCGGTATTCGCCTTTGAAATATAATAGTCCTCCTCGTCTCCTTCAATGGAAACGAAACCAAAGCCCTTTGTATTGGAATGAAACGAACCGACCAACAAGCCGCCGGTAACCGGTGCCTCTTCTATTTTCTTGATTCTTGCTATAATCTGATCCGTGCGCCGCAGGAACAAATCCCTGATTCCCATCTTATTTATCTCCGTCTAAAATACAAAGAAGCCACCGACGCTACAATCGGTGGCAAAAATACTTTTCTTACCTCTTACAAACTTCCGACATTCAGAAGAGCCGAAACAATGAAGAACAAAACAACCAAAACCGTTGTCGCCTTCACCAGCATTCCCTCGCGGGAACGCCCCTTGTTCTTGCTCCAGTAACTCTCGCTAAGGCTCTGTCCGCTTAATGATCCCAAGCCTGCCGACTTACCTTCCTGTGACAGAATAATTATTGTAAGAACCACACTAATAATAATAAGCGCTATCATGAGTATTGTTTTTACCATAAGAGCAACCTCCGTAAGTCAAATACAATATTGGTATATTAGCATAGTCCGGCGGATTCCGCAAGTATTATTTTCAAAAAACCATTTTCATCCATTCATTGCTTTGGAACAAACAAATCTTAAGTGTTCAACGGCAAAAATGCCTTACCTCACATTTAAGATTGTTCGTCCGCAACCTAAAAGTCGATTTCCGTCAATATATCAATTTGCAAAATCTTATTCGAATCTGACCTCTTTTACGGACGCTTCCATCTCCTTTGTGTTGGGGAATACCTTTTCCCGAATCATTTCCACATATTTGGAATGATACTCCTTCGGCAGCAGGGGATGCGACATGGCAGTGGTCAGATACATCAGCCATCCGTAAGGCTCAAGGATTTGGTTCATCCTCTCTGCCTCCTCCCCGCTTCCGCAATAGGTAGAAAGGAAAACCTCCCAAAAACGGTTCATCTGTCCATAGGAAAGCCCGATAAACGATATGCCCTCCGGCGTGTTCTCCCGGGTGCCGCTTCCTATGAGCAAATACACCATGTAGCAATGAATCAGATCAATCAGGGGATTCCCCGCACCCGCGTCCCCGAGGTCGATAAGGATGAGTTCTCCCTCCGACTCCATGATATTCTTCGTGTGGTAATCATTATGGATAAAGCGGTTCATCTTCGGAATCGCGTCATAGAGCCTGTGCATCAGCGCGATTTCCTCCGGGGTAAAATCCTCCGTCAAAGAATCAATGGTATGGTACAGCAGATTCGCCGCACTTTGCATCTGCCCCTCCGGAACCTCAATGGTGTGCATCTTTTTTAGGAGTACTGCGGATTCTTTTGCATAATGCTCCAACGTGTCAGGATTGGCACGGATGACCTCGGTCAAGGTCTTTGCCTTCAACATCTCATAAATCGTTCCGTAACTTTCGCCGCAGAGAACCGTGTCAAAAGGTATGGCACAGGGAACGCCAAAAAGGAAGGCTTTTTTGCTGCTCTCCCGCTCTGCCTCAACCGTATCCATGCTGATCCCTTCCCGGAAAACCTTTATCATCTCATCCGGGGTAAAGCGGTATACCTTTCCGTTCGCGCCCTCGCCGATCAACTCAAGCCCCTCGACGGACACATTGCGCAGGCTCTTTTTCACATCGAAAAGTTCCGTAAAGCCCGTAACCTCGAATATATCATATACTTCGGGCGATGTGTTTATTATCCTGACAGGCTTCTTATAGCCTTTCCGAAGTTTCATCAAAGCCCGAAGACCTGCGGAGGAAATGTATGCAAGATTTGCCGCATCAATGACAGGCACGACATCTTGCGCATCCCCTGCAGCATCCAGCAACTCCTTCTCCACCTCTAAAGCATTTGAGGAATCAATCCTTCCCTCCAGATAAATTGTAAGCATCCCATTAGAATTATCAGTACGCATAATTTCACTCTTCCAAATATTTTCTGCAAAGATCCGCTCTTTCGGAATCCCCTATCCTAAGTTCTTTTGCTATATAGCCCATCGGCGAACCGTATTTTTCATTCAACGCGTCCAGTGCATTTGTCATATATTTTTCAAACACCGCACCTGCGCCAAACAACGCAACCTCCTTCATTTCGGGAGACATTGGGGATTTTTCCAAAGATGCCTTAACAGCGGAAAGCCGCTTTTCGTTGAAGCGGTTCGTCAGAAGATAATCCGTCAGTATAAGTTCACGATCCGCTCCCAATGCCGCAAGAAGCAGCATGGACGCCACCCCCGTCCTGTCCTTTCCATCTGTGCAGTGCCAAAGGATCGCCTTGTCCTCCGGCAGTTCTAAAAGACATTCAAAAAACTTCCGATAGGACGCTTTCCCCCGTTCGGAAAGCAAAAAATCCACATAAAGATTCTCGGATAACATCCCCATATCCATTGCATTTTTCAGAAGTACCATCCTGTCAGTGTTAGGATCTGCTACGATTTTCAGCATTTCAGGGTCGGCATCCGGAAAGTCCTCCGCTTCCATTATTGACAAAAAGACATTAGAAGCACCGGACAATTCAGGATCTTTCATCTGTTCCCGCTCTATGCTCATACGAAAATCGCAAACGATCCCTACCCGGTAATAGGATTCTAAGATTTCCTTGTCCTTAGGCAAAAGACGGGCAAGGGAAGCCGTCCGAAGCAGACGGTCATCCTTAATCCTTTTTCCCGAAATCATGTATCCGCCAAGCTGCCTCGCGTTTATGATGCCTGTAGTTCTAAGTGCATGCTCCATTATACTCACCCTATCTTTTTTATTCTAAGAACTTATCTTTCAGCGTATTAATCTGTTCTTCGGATATATTAAGTTCCTTCGTAATGTAACCGACCACAGAACCATACTCATCCTCTATCCATGCATACGCGTTTTCCATGTACTGCGGGTTGACCTCATCCATCGCCGTCATCATAAGGGCAAGTTCCTCTCCCTCGTAGCCCTGTCCGGTGAGCATTTCGCGCTCCTTGGCGATCAGGTCGGCATTAAAGGTATTGGTCAGTTCAAAGTCCTCCATGATGGCTGCCTTGTCCACACCGAGCGCCGAAAGGATGAGCATCGCCGCGACACCCGTTCTGTCCTTCCCCTGCGTGCAGTGGAACAAGATCGCCTGTCCGTCCGGCAAAGCAAGCAGTTCTTCAAAAAATTTTCTATAATTATCCTTCCCCTGCGCCCCGGAGAGGAAATCAATGTACATATTCTCGCCGATGATGCCAAGTTTTATGGCAATCTTCAGTTGATCCATTTTGTTTGTCAAGTCAAGCCCTTCCAAGTCTTCGGCAGTAAGGTTATTTTTTTTCTCTGCTACCGCAGCCTCATCAATAATCCCTAAATGGATGTTTTTCGCATTCGGAATATCCACATCCGGTGCTGCCTCGATTTCGTTCGTCATGCGCAAATCCACAACGACGGCGGTATGATAAACGTCGCTAAGCCGCTTTATATCCTCATCTGTAGCAGCCGAAAGCGACGCCGTCCGAAGTAGACGCCCCCGCACAACGGTTCTTCCGTCTTCGGACACATAGCCACCTAACTCCCTTGCGTTCCCTACACCGCTTAGTCCGATGCTCTGCGGGTAAACCACATCCTCTTCTTCCTGCGCGGGCGCATCCTCTGCCGGAGTACCGGATTCGGACGCCTCTTCGACCTGCGTATCTTCCGCGGTAATCTGCTCTTCCACGGCTGCCCCGGTTCCGCCCTGCTTCGCGCATCCCGTAAAGCAGATTAAAGCAGCCAATGCAGCCGCCCCTCGTATCCATCTATTCTTCATTGAATATCCTTCTTTCGTTCAGACCAAACAAAAACTATGGAAATTATGCCACAAATACAAAGGCAATGCAAGAAAAAAATCCCCGGAAACACTATGCTTCCGAGGATTTTTGATGCCTTGCTTTTTAACTTAATACGCGATTCCCTGGGCGAGCATCGCTTCGGCGTAATGTAAAGCATAAAATGCAATAATATCGCCTATTGTGTTACCTACTTGTATAACGCTGTTGTCAGACAATTCTATCTATCTTCCTCGTTTTCGCTGTGTTCCTCGAAACATCCCTCCATCTGCAGACTGGTGTTCCCTGCATTCATTATATCTGTTCCATACATCGAAAAAATCACATTTTTCCTTGTAGGCTTCCTGCTCTTTCGCAAAAAGCTTTACCAGACCGTCATAGCGTTTTTCCGTGTGTGCCGTCTTAAGGGAAACGATGTACTCTGTCCTGTTGTCGTTTCGGATGATAAAAGGGATTATATTGTGTTCCAGACATTCCCGGAACAGGATGATTCTCCCCGTCCTCCCGTTGCCGTCCTGAAACGGATGTATCAGCTCATATCTTTCGTGAAATTCCGCAAGTACGGACAGATTCACCTCCGATATGTCTGAATACCATTCCAAAAGCTCCTTCATCTTTTCCGGGACGTCTGCAGGCAGGGTAATATTTTCAAGATTTCCTACTGTATTCGCTCTTTTCTTGTAATCCCCAATCGCGTAGCCGTTGGCACGGTCCTCAAACACGCCGGCTTTTAATTCGTAATGAAAGGCCTTTATCATTTCTTCCGATAACGGCTTATCCATATTGGAAAGCATTTTATTAAACATCAGAAAATGTCCCGTCATTTCCTCGATGTCCTTGGATTTATAAAAAGAATCCGTTGCCGGCAGATAACCATCCTCAAACAAAGCCGCCGTCTGGTCTTCCGTCAGCGTGCTGCCCTCAATCTTGTTTGAATTAAACGCCAGCGTTCTTTGCGTATAGCCATACAGACCGCTTCTGTCCTCAATTTTGTCATTGAAGTAACCTCGCGTTTTATTCTTTACAATTATTATAGTTCCATTCCTTCAATCAGTTCCTCAACCGATTCAACGGACAGGTCTTTTCCGTTTCTCCTCACAAAGCTTTCTTTCAGGCCGCTTTCACCCGCTGTCTTTTTTAGATATTCCATAGCGGTAGCATCGTAATTCTTTTCCGACAAAAGAACATCTATGGCCTCTTTTGATGGCAGCCCCCTGTGGTAAGCGCGGTCTGACGTCAATGCCTCAAAAGAATCTATGGTGCGAAGAATTGATGCTTTTTGATAAATCAGACTGCTATCATAATGAGATAATTCACGGATGCATAGCGGACTAAAACCATGATGGTAAAGGACAATCCTGCATATATCCTCGTTAACACCCAGATCAGAAAGGATAACATATCCCAGATATGGATGGAGATCGATCATTTCCCGCTCAAGCTTGGTCAGTCGGCCGTTTTTATCCAGGATGCTGTGCGGAATGTAAATCTTCCCAATGTCATGCAGAAGGGCCGCATTCATCAATTTATGATCCAAAACCCCCATGTATTCTTCTATTTCCGAAGAAATCATCATAACCCGCACCGAATGCTTGAAAGTCATTGAATCAAGTCGTTCCAGATATTTTATGATATGATTTTTCACTCTGTAACTCCTCCATGTATGTTAAGGCTCTGATATGGATCTTTACCGAAAAACGCCATACCGTCCCGCCCTCCAAGACCAAATGCTATTCTATGTTTTCATGCGTTTCTATCATTTCCCGGAGCTGATACAACCCGCGCATCAGCTCATACCTGTGCTGATTTATGTACTCCTTATGCTTTGGGTGGGATTCTCCCATGGACTCAAGGTCAAAATATTTCCGGTTATCCCCTAACATATGGAAATAACATTCCGTATCATCATGGGAAATGGTAATTCTTTCAAATGTTTCCGGCATTTTTCTATCTTCCTGCCTTACGGCGATGTATGGGAATGATGGTTGCTAACTGGTCATTTTCTTTTAACTCTCCTTCTTTCGTAAAATCATGCTTTGATGCCCCCAATGCGTATTTTTCCATTTCACCGGATATGTCATTAAACTGTCCTCTCAATATCCCGGACAAATTTTCTTTCATAATCTCCCTTGGAAATGGATTCTGACAAAATATAATCAGCATAACGCACACTATTTTCCTCCAGCGAATCGGAATATGAAGATGAATCGTCTGTTGGTTCATTTTCCCGAATGCTGATAGCATCTGTGGAAATAACTGCATCCTCACTCCTGCCAAAATCCTCAACATCAGAAAAATACAGCAGGAATGATGCGTATAAGAGAAAATTGATGCAGCTAAGAAGGACAATTATTAACCACTAAAACCGCCGAAGTTATGTTAACCCGCTACAGTTTGATTGGTAGATCCTCCGCCACATCCACATTTAAAGCGGTTAATAGATC
>CAJOQZ010000225.1 GCA_905236585.1 uncultured Lachnospiraceae bacterium | reverse complement strand
AGACCCGGATAAGCCGATGCCGCGCATCCGGGAGGATGTGCCGGAAGCCGCGCCGATGCCGCAGATGTCTTATACCGCGACCATGCCGACGTCCATGCCGCAGACGATTGTGACGGCGGCGATACCGGCATCGCAGACGGGGGCGGCAGCATCCAGACCGGCGCCCGTATCCGAATTGCCGTCGAATGTCGTTCCTATGCCTGCGCGGCAGGTTTTTGCGCAGAGTCCGGATCACAGTTATTCGCCTGATGAGATTACGCTTTTAGGCAAGGATGATGCGGTGCGGGAGATCTTGTTCGTGACGGAAAGTTATATGGGGCATCCCCTTTCGCCGAATGAGACGAATACGGTTCTCTACTGGTATGACGGGATGGGGATGTCAAGCGACCTCATTGAATATCTCGTGGAGTACTGCATTGAGCGCGGGCATAAGAACATCCGCTATATGAACCGTGTCGCGTTAGGCTGGGAAGAAGAGGGCATCCGTTCTAAGGAGGAAGCCGTGCTTCGCACGAAGGCGCACAGCGAGATGTACCGGACGGTGCGCAAGGCGTTCGGCATTATGGGACGGGATCTCAATGCCGCGGAGGAGCGGTATATCGATACGTGGCAGCAGACGTACGGCTTCGGCGTCGACCTGATCGGGGAGGCGTGCGAGCGGACGATCATGAAGGCGCACAATCCGAGTTTTGCCTATGCGGATTCCATATTAAAAAGTTGGTTTGACGCGGGCGTGAAGCGGCTGGAAGATGTGACAGCGGCGGATGAGGCGTTTACTAAGAAAGCAAAGGCAAAGCAGCAGCGCGTCAAACGCAGCGTCGCAGGGAACGACCGGTTTCATAATTTTGAAGAGCAGCGCTATGACTATGACGCGATTGAGAGGCGGCTTTTAATGCAGGAGTAAGTTACAGTTTACGATGCAACCGCTCACTTGTTGAGCGGCTGGCGAGCCGACAAACTATAATTATCGAGTCACATCGGCTCTTTCAACGGCGAAAGCCAGCCGATGTGACGTTACCATTCACGGAATTACCGATGAGAAAAAGTGATCGGTTAGGTTGTGAATGGTAACAGGAGTAAGACAATATGGCGCTGACGAATGAACAATACGATACGATCATGCGGGACTACAACGCCCGCATGAACGAAAACGAACGCTACGTCCGGGAGCGGAAGCAGGCGCTTTACCGTCGGATTCCTCGGCTGGATGCGATCGACCGCGAGATCAGCAAAAGTTCGGTGAATACCGCAAAACGCATGCTGCGGGAGCCGGGCAAGCCGCTGATGGAGGAACTGCACCGGCGGATTGCGGAACTGACCGTTGAAAAAGAGCGGCTGATGACCGAAGCGGGCTTCGATAAGGATTACCTGACGCCTCCGTACCGGTGCGCGGACTGCAAAGATACCGGCTTTATCAACGGTCGGCGGTGCCATTGTTTTTCGCAGGCGGCGATCGATTTGATTTATACCCAGTCGCATCTTAACGACCGGCTGAAAGAACATAATTTTAACACTTTTTCTTTTGATTTTTATGCCGATGACGATATTGACGAGAAAACGGGTCTTTCGGCAAGAGATTACGCAGCGCGGGCGTTTGACAGCGCGGAAGCGTTTCTTTCGGATTTTGACAAAACACACGGTAACCTGTTAATATATGGGAAGACGGGGACGGGCAAAACGTTTTTGTCCGACTGCATTGCCAAGGAGTTGATCGACACAGGGCATACCGTGATCTATCTAAGTGCATTTTCCCTGTTTGACATATTGAAAAAGCGCATGTTTGCAAAAGACGGCAAAATTCCCTCGGAATACGCCGATCTGATGGAGACGGATCTGTTGATTATTGACGATCTCGGCACCGAGTTCACCAATTCCATGACCAACTCGCAGTTGTTCGATTTGATCAATGAGCGTCTGAACCGCAAAGGTTCGGTAATCATATCGACGAACCTTCGGATGGAGGAGATTTCCGAATTATATACGGGGCGCATTTTTTCAAGGTTCATGGAGCACTATACATTTATTCATACATACGGACGGGATATACGAATCCAAAAGAAACTTGCGTAAGGACAAAATCTTGACTCGCCGAAAGGCGTATAAGATAGAGGCAGTAGTGTAAGCACCAAAGGAGAGAACTATGCCACGTAATGATGAAACCTTACTGACCCGCAAACCGGTTGCCCCGTTAGGGATGATTCCGTTAAAAGGATTTCGGCACCAGGCGGAGATCGTCGACAACTATCTTGTCGAATGGCGAGCCAACCGGGATATGCAGCACATGGATGACATTACGCAGATATCCTATTCGGCGCCGAGTTTTATCGTGGACGCCTGTGCGCCGCGTTTCGGATCGGGGGAGGCAAAAGGTCTGATCAAGCAGTCCGTCCGCGGGCTGGATCTGTATCTGCTCGTTGATCCGACGAACTACAGCGTTACATACACCGTATCGGGGCATGAAAACCATATGTCGCCGGACGATCATTTTTCCGACTTAAAGCGGCTGATTGCGGCGGCGATGGGAAAAGCAAGCCGGATTACGGTAATCATGCCGTTCCTATATGAAGGCAGACAGCACCGCAGAAGCATGCGCGAGTCTTTAGACTGTGCGCTGGCGCTGCAGGACTTGGTCAATATGGGGGTCGGCAACATCATTACGTTCGACGCCCACGATCCGCGGGTGCAGAACGCGATTCCGCTGGCGGGATTCGATACCGTCCAGCCGACCTATCAGTTTGTCAAAGGCATCTGCAAGAATGTCAAGGATTTGGAGTTTGACAACGACCATCTGATGATCATCAGCCCCGACGAGGGCGCGACGCAGCGCGCCGTATATCTTGCGTCAGTCCTCGGCGTGGATATGGGGATGTTCTATAAGCGGCGGGACTACAGCAAAGTCATCGGCGGAAGGAATCCGATCGTGGCGCATGAGTTTTTAGGCTCGAACGTCGCGGGCAAAGACGTCATCATCATGGACGACATGATCTCGTCCGGCGAGAGCATGATCGATGTTGCAAGGGAGTTGAAAAAACGCAACGCGAAGCGGATTTTCGCGGTGGCGACGTTCGGACTGTTTACGAACGGCATGGAGAAATTCGACCGCGCCGTGGAAGAGGGGCTGATCTATAAAGTCGTAACGACAGATTTGGTTTATCAGTCGCCGGAACTTTTGTCGAGGGATTATTACATCAGCTGCGGGCTGAGCAAATATATCGCGTTTATCATCGACACGTTGAACCACGACTGTTCGATTGAGTCGCTTTTGAACCCGTATGACCGGATTCAGTCGCTTGTCAGCAAGTATAAAAGAGGAGAATATTGATTTGCGGGTCAAAATTGCCGTAGGAACTTTTGACCCTTGAATCAAAAGTAAGCGCCTTCCAAAACGGAGGGCGCTTTTGTAATGAACTTACGTCTCGTCATCAGATTCGGCTTGTGCATCCGCCTCGGCTTCTTCCGGCTCCGGCGGAACATAATAAGTATAGGCGTTGGAAGAACGGAAGATCGTGGAATTGGAACCGTTCTGATTCACCGTTATGACGTCTCCGTCGCCGTTTACGGAAGCGGTATCAATCGTAAGGCACTGCCCGCTTTCATAAGTGGTCGAGACTTTTTCCCCGTTGACATAGACGCGGCTCCAGTTCGTAAAGTTGTCCCCGTAGATGTGCAGTTTCCCGGCAAAAGGATAGATGCGGTCGATTCTGACGTCGCCGACGCCCATAACGATGTCGCTTTTCGGGAAGAGGTCGCCGCCGCCGTAGGCGTAGCGTCTGCCGTAGAGCAGGTCGTACTGGAGCATCTCCAGACCGCTCATGTAACTGTTAGCCTTGGCGGATACGCCTTCTTCGGTGCGGCGTTGGTGGTAGTTCATGATCGTGCCGCCGTGGATGCCGAGACGGTCCAAATACATGGATACCAGTTGATACGACGTCAGATCCTCGTCGCGTTTTTCCATTCCGAAATTGTTCCATGTGATGTATTTGGTCTGGAACAGGTCGCCGGTCGCGACTTCCCGGTCCTCCAACCCCAGTGTCGGCACATGGTCTCCGAACATGATGACGAGCGTCGGCTCGCCCCGTTCGTCAAGCATCGCAATGAAATCATGGATGAAGCCGTCGACGTTATGGATCATATTGGTATAGTATTCCCATTGATTTGTTTTTTCTTCGTCTTTGCCGTCGCAGGTGACGACGACTTCCGGGTCTTCGATGATTTTCTCCGTCGGATAATCTCCGTGCCCTTCCACCGTGATCGTATAGATGAAATCTTTCCCCGGCGTGGCGTCAAGCGCATCTAAAGTGCCGCCGACTAAAATATCGTCCGTCGCCCATGAACCAAGGGGCGTGTAGTCGGTTATGTCCAATAGTTCTTTTGAGGTAAATTCATCAAAGCCCATTTGGGCAAAGGCATTGGCGCGGCTGTAGAAATTGCCGCCGTTGTTGTGGACGACGGCGGAGGAATAGCCGATGGTTTTTAAGTCCGCCGCCATGCTTTCACAGTCCGTTTTTTTCAGGATCGTTTTCTGCGGATATTCGCCGGGTCCAAGGAATTGGCAGGACATGCCGGTTAATATTTCAAACTCTGTGTTGCAGGTTCCCGCGCCGACTACCGGCACCGTTAAGTGTCCGGTGGAATAGTTCGCCTCCAGTTCGTGAAAATAGGGGATCGGGTCCGTCGAGGTGCGGATGAAATCCGCCTCCGAAACGTCGAAAAACGATTCTAAGAGCACAACGATCACATTCGGTCCGTCCTGTGCGGTAATCCCGCTTTTTCCCATGTCGGTTTTTTCGAGGATCTGCTTTATTGAACTTTGCGTATAGCCCGCGGGCTGCGACATGCCGCGGTCGAAGGCGCTTGTCGCGAAGCCGTATACGTAGCCGTAGTCAAGGTAGCCCTGCGCGAGATTGCCGAAATATGAGGTTAAGATGTCAAGGTCGAGCGACGCCTGCGTCACAAACGGTATGGAGGAAAACAAACCGATGACCCCGGCGAGACGGAGCGCGTAGGGAATGCGGCTTTCCTGTTTGTTTCCTTTGCGGTAGAGTACGACCATCAAAAGCGAGTAGACAAGGATTGCCGCAATGACCAGCATGCCTTCTTCTTTTGTAAAATAAGAAGTGTTCTGCATGGTGAGGAGGTCGCCGATCATGTTAAGATCCGTAAAGCCGAAAGGCGTCACACGGTTGTAGAGGATGACGCAGTTTGCGATGCCGAACATGGCAAAAAGGGCGAGGATCACCATTCGAAGGAATGTCCGCCGCTTCATGAGGAAAACCGGCGAGAAGCAGACGAAGACGATAAAGGAATTATACAGGTAGGCAGCAGTATGATATATAACGAAGTTGAAAGCCGCCGCCGGGGAATGGCGGGAGAGCCATTCGAGCAAAAAGCAGACGAACAATGAAAGCAGGATGTGCGCGACGACGATATGCGAATTTAAGAAAGCAATCGTCCGCTGGTATGCCGTCGACGCAAAAAACGCGTCGATCGAGCGTTTTGCGCGGCTGTTTTTCCATAAGCCTTTAAGAAAGGCAGCCCCTGCTTTTATCCGCCCCCAAAGGAACGTAAAAAAAGACGCAATCATAAGCAGAACGCCGCCTGCCTTTTTTTTCAACTGCAATAACTGTTCAAAACGTTCCTTAATCAGATCCTTCATAATCTTTTCCAACGAATCACGGAACTATATATATTGAGAACAAACAATCTCCGTGTGAGGTTAAGGTAGCCGTCGAACACGGAGATTTGTTTGTTCCCAAGGCAATGAAAATTGATTTCCGTGCATCCGAATAACTTCTTCTTGATAAAATACCGTTCGTATTGTATCATTTTTTGTAGTTTTTCACAAGCAAGGAAGTAGACATGTCAAGACGATCACATAAATCTTTATCCTTCCGGGATGCCGGGATATCGCGGGCGATCCGCGTGAGGATTTTGTTTCTTTTTTTTGTATTTATCGGCGCGTCCGCCTTTTTCTTCTTCTTTTTCAACCGGCGCCCCGTCGAAAATGTATCGGTTGCCGCCGCCGCGACGCTTCCGACCGTCTCCCTTTCGTATGACGGATATGAGATGAATGAACTTCACGGATATTTGCACGAGATGGACGCGACGTTTATGCGGGATACCCTAACGCCGCTTGACGTCGGGCGGACGCTTCCGATTACCGTACATACTTACGGCAGGGACATCAGCAATATCGCCTATGAGGTGCGAAGCATCGATACCACCCGCAAGATCGCGGATATCGCGGAAGTGGATTTTGAAAAAAACGGGGATACGATCACCGCCTCCCCCGTGTTGGCGAATCTCGTCGAAGAGGGCGAGGAATATCTCGTGATCTTATCCCTGACGATTGACGAAGACGTTGCGCATTATTATACCCGCGTCATTCTTTCCGATAATGAGCATATCGACGACTGCATCGATTTTGCCGAGGAGTTCCATGCAACGGCTCTTTCCGATGATTACAGTTCGCTCGCCTCGTATTTGGAGACCAACTACAACCTTGACAGCGCCTCCCTGTCCAACGTCTCCATCCGTTCGTCCTTAGATCAGGTGGGCTGGCACGGCTTCAAGGGCAAAGAGGCATCAGGCAGGAGGCTTAGCCTCGGCGATATCGGAGACGATTACGTCGCGCTGCAGTACAACTATCAGATGGCGGCGGATGAAGACGCGGCGGATCGATTTAACGTCGAGGAGTATTTTAAGATCCGTTATACCAAAGAGCGGATGTACCTGCTCGACTATGAGCGCAGCATGGAAGAGATTATAAACCCCGGGCATTTTGCCATTGAGGAGAATATGATCACGCTCGGGATCTGCGACGAAAAACTCAACTTCCTTGCCAACGGAACCGGAACGATCGTCAGTTTCGTTGTTGCGGGGGACCTGTATGAATACAATCAGAACACGGATTCTCTGATTAAGGTTTTTTCGTTCCGAAGCGGCAATGCAGATGATGCACGGGAAAATTTTAACGAGCATAACGTCAGCATCTTAAATATTGATGAGAACGGCGCGATGGATTACGTCGTCTATGGGTATATGAACGCCGGTTCGCATGAAGGGTACTGCGGGATCAATCTGTTTCATTTCGACCCGTCGGCGAACGCGAATACGGAAGAGGCGTTCGTTGTCTCGCCTCGTTCGTATCAGGTTTTGAACGCGAACTTTTCCGACCTGATCTATATGGACGCCAACAACGACTTCTATATGATGACGGACGGGAATCTGGTAAAAGTAAACTTAGAGACGCTGACGATCACTACGCTGCTTTCGGGGCTTAGAGACACGCAGTACGCGGCGTCCTCGTCCGGGCGTTATATATCTTGGATCGATGCGGATGTCTGCGATACGAAACTTTCCGTCATGGATCTTGAAGATGAATCGACGTTTTCGATTTCGGCTCCGGATGAGGGGGACCGCATCCGTCCGATCGCGTATCTGCAGGAGAATGTCGTCTATGCGTTTTTGCATGAGGAGGATATCGTTACGGACGCGGCGGGAGCCGTCGTATATCCGGCGTACCGGCTCGT
>CAJOQZ010000224.1 GCA_905236585.1 uncultured Lachnospiraceae bacterium | reverse complement strand
GGAGAAGACGGCGTATATCAACGAAGAACTGATGAAGTCCGCCAAAGAATACATGGGGGATGACATGACGATCCCGCTTGGGGCTTCGATCGGAGCCGTGCCGGTGCCGGATGAGGGAACGGATTTTCTTACCGTCTATCAGAAGGCTGACCGTGCGCTGTATCAGGTGAAGCAGAACGGCAAGCATGGATACTCGATCTTCCGGGAGACGGCAAAGGCAAAAGAAAAAACGGTAGTTGCCAAGACGGACATCGCAAAAGAGATGATGATCCTTGGCGAGCGGAACCGGGGACGCGGGGCATTCCGTTTGTCGGAAGAGCAGTTTACATTGCTTTACCGTTTTTTGGTTCGGCTTGAATCCAACTATCATAAGGAGAACCGGTTCATTATTTTCCGTCCGGTGGATGAGCGGGCGGCGGACAAGATTGAGGAATTTTGCGATACTGTCTGCAAGACGCTTCGTGCGAGCGATGTAGTGACCTGTCAGGAGAAAAAACGGGTCATGGTGCTTCTGATGGAGACCGACAATATGTCCTGCAATCTTGTCCTTGACCGCATCAGCCAGATGTGGGAAAAGGTTGGCACCGGATATGAATACAGCCATGAGGTTGCCGTTTTGGCGGACGAAGAATAACGGGAGCGGATGCTATTCATGGAACACCATACGACATTCTCGTTGTGCATGATCGTTAAAAATGAAGAGCCTGTTTTAGCACGATGCCTTGCATCGTGCTACACTTTGTTTGACGAGATCATCATTGTCGATACCGGATCGACCGACCGGACGAAAGAGATAGCGGCGGAGTATACCGACCGGATTTATGACTTTACATGGATTGATGATTTTGCCGCGGCGCGTAATTTTGCGTTTTCCAAGGCAAGCGGGGATTATATCTACAGCTGCGATGCGGATGAGATATTAGACCGTGAGAATTATGAGAAATTCGCTGCGTTAAAAGAAGCGATCCTTCCCGAGATTGAGATCGTGCAGATGCTTTATGAGGAAGATGCGACTACGGTTCTAAACGCCAGGCGGGAATACCGTGCGAAACTTTTCAAACGTCTCCGTACATTCACATGGCAGGACCCGGTTCATGAGACGATCCGGCTGGAGCCGGTCGTTTATGACAGCGACATAGTGATTTTTCACCGCCCCCGCGGCGAGCATCAGAGAAGGGATTTTGATATATTTATCAAAGCCTTTGAGCGGGGGGAGCGTTTTACGAAAAACCTCTATCATACCTACGCGAGCGAACTGTACAAATGCGGAACTCCGGAGGATTTTTTGCGGGCGGTTCCGGTGTTCGCGGATCGGATGGAGATGCGGCTGGATGCGGACGGATATGCGGAAAGCGCCTGCGTGCTGGCGCATGCGTACCGATGCAAAAATGAACCCCAGGCATTTTTGGAATATGCGCTGCAAGTAGTGGCGGGCGGCGCGTGTTCGGAAATCTGCTACGAACTCGGCGCATATTATCAAGCAGCAGGGCTGTATGCGGAGGCGGCGCAGTGGCTTATGCGGGCGCTTTATGAGGCAGCACCCCTGGTTGATATCCATACGGCGGGAGATACGTCGTTCGGGCTGCTTGCCGAATGTTATGACAGACTCGGAGACGAAGCGCTTGCTTTAGAATACCGGAGGTTGGAAAAAGAATGGAAACTGCCCCAAGAGCAGGTTTAAGAAGGGAGAAAACAATATGAACTATGAGGCTTGTTATCAGGAAAAACTGATGTCCGCAGACGAGGCGGTCAAGGTCGTAAAAAGCGGCGACTGGGTGGATTACGGCTGGTGCGTCAACACCGTGGAGGAATTGGATCGGGCACTTGCGAAAAGGACCGACGAACTTACGGACGTCAAAGTGCGCGGCGGCATCTTGTTCCATGAACCGGCAATCTTTGCGAGGGAAGACGCGGGAGAACATTTCTGCTGGAATTCGTGGCATATGAGCGGCGTGGAGCGCAAACTCGTCGGCAGGGGATGCGGATATTACAATCCGCTGCGCTACTCCGAACTGCCGCGGTGGTATCGGGAAAACGTAGATCCGGTGGATGTGGCGATGTTCCAGGTGGCGCCCATGGATAAGCATGGGTTCTTTAACTTCGGACCGAGCGCATCCCATTTGATCGCGATGTGCGAGCGGGCGAAATACATCATTGTGGAAGTGAATGAGAATATGCCCCGCTGCTTGGGCGGTTTTGAATCCGAAATCCATATTTCACAGGTGGACGCGATCGTAGAGGGACCAAACGATCCGCTCGGCGAACTCGGCGGAGGCGGCGCACCGACGGATGTGGATAAGGCGGTGGCGGAACTTGTCGTAAAAGAAATCCCGGACGGCGCCTGCCTGCAGTTGGGAATCGGCGGCATGCCGAATGCGATCGGCGCGATGATCGCGGAAAGCGACTTGAAAGATTTGGGCGTCCATACCGAAATGTATGTCGACGCGTTTGTCGATATCGCAAAGGCAGGGAAG
>CAJOQZ010000223.1 GCA_905236585.1 uncultured Lachnospiraceae bacterium | reverse complement strand
GTCTTCGTTTTCCACAAGTATGTGGCAGAACATGAAATCGTCTGTGAATTTCAACTCGTCATACTTCTTGAACATATTTTCTCCTTTTAATATAAATCACCCGTCAAATAAAAACAATACTTTTCAAATGAAAAATCCAAGATACTTGGCACGAAGAATGAAAACCATATAAGATTCTTCCATCCTATCCGAAATGCGAACCTCTGTCCATAGGATAGAACAAAAGTTCAAAAATTGTTCAAATATAGTTTATAAAAAGTTCATTTTTTAATGGAAATTGTTGGTAAAAACGGATATTGAAATCTCTCCGCATTTCCTTTATCATATATAAGATATTTTATTGTAAACGAACAAAGGCAGATACGGCAAAAATAACCGGAAGGAAGGTCAAGCATGAATTACAATATCGGCGTCATCCGCGGCGACGGAATCGGACCGGAGATCGTGGCGGAGGCGGTAAAAGTTTTGGATCATATTGCGGCAAAATACCATCATTCGTTTCATTATACGGAGATCCTGATGGGAGGATGTTCGATTGACGTGAACGGGGAGCCGCTGACGAAGGAAGCGATAGCGGCGGCAAAGGCGTCCGACGCGGTGTTGATGGGCTCCATCGGCGGCGATGCCAAAACGTCCCCATGGTATCAACTGCCGCCGGAAAAGCGCCCGGAAGCGGGGCTGTTAGGGATTCGGAAGGCATTGAATCTGTTCGTGAATCTTCGTCCGGCGAATCTCTATCAAGAGTTAAAAGAGGCTTGCCCGCTGCGGGACGACATTATCGGCGACGGGTTCGATATGATGATCATGCGCGAGTTAACCGGCGGGCTGTACTTCGGCGAGCGCAAAACGGAAGAGATCGACGGGAAAATGACGGCGGTCGACACCTTAATCTATAATGAGGACGAGATCCGCCGGATCGCGATCCGGGCGTTTGATACCGCGGCAAAGCGTCGGAAGAAAGTAACCAGCGTAGATAAGGCGAACGTCCTTGATTCCTCCCGCCTATGGAGAAAAGTGGTCGAAGAAGTGGCAAAAGACTACCCGGATATTACGTTAGAACATATGCTTGTCGATAATGCGGCAATGCAGATCGTGAAAAATCCACGCCAGTTCGACGTCATCCTAACGGAGAATATGTTCGGCGACATCCTGTCGGACGAAGCGAGCATGGTGGCGGGCTCCTTGGGAATGCTCGCCTCCGCAAGTCTGAACGATACCAAATTCGGCTTATACGAACCAAGCGGCGGCTCTGCGCCGGATATTGCGGGAAAAGGAATTGCGAATCCGATCGCGACGATACTTTCGGCGGCAATGATGCTTCGATTCTCCTTTGATCTGGACGAGGAAGCGGATGCAGTGGAAAATGCCGTCCAGCAGGTCTTGAAAGACGGCTACCGCACAATCGACATCATGCCGCAGGATAACAGTAAGAAAAATACTGTAAAGCAAGTCGGAACAGCGGAGATGGGTGATCTGATTGTAGAAAGAATATAACGAGACATGCAGGAACCGATTTTAGCGACTAAGACATTTCGTTCCTAAGCAGAAAAAAAGTGAAACATCCGAGTATGTTTTCGGCGGACTGTTTTTAACGTCGGCACTTAACGAACACGAAGTGTGAGTTTAATACCGCTACGTTAAAACTCAGAGCGGAAGCGTTCCGCAGAAAATATATCGGATGTTAAGCGTATTACAATATGAAGGAGGAAAAACCATGAAAAGTGATAATATGAAATCCGGCATGCAGCAAGCCCCGGCACGCAGCCTCTTAAATGCCTTAGGCTACACCCCGGAAGAGATCAAAAAGCCGATTGTCGGCATCGTAAGTTCCTATAACGAGATCGTACCGGGACACATGAATATTGATAAAATCGTAGACGCCGTAAGACTCGGCGTAGCGGAAGCGGGCGGAACGCCGGTCGTTTTCCCGGCAATCGCGGTCTGCGACGGGATCGCGATGGGACATATCGGCATGAAGTATTCCCTCGTAACGCGTGACCTGATCGCCGATTCTACCGAGTGCATGGCGATCGCGCACCAGTTTGATGCGCTGGTTATGGTGCCGAACTGTGATAAAAATGTCCCGGGTCTTTTAATGGCGGCAGCGCGTATCAACGTACCGACGGTCTTCGTGTCCGGC
>CAJOQZ010000222.1 GCA_905236585.1 uncultured Lachnospiraceae bacterium | reverse complement strand
ATAACGCAAGTTATTATCTGACTTACTCTGTCGGATGCCAGTGCTGTCATCAACTCACTTCGTTCGTTGGACAGTACTTGGCTCCTTGTTTGGGGAATATTTCGATTTACAGACATCATTCTTTTTCAGACACGCTTTCGCTTGGGTCCTCTTTGCCGTCATCCCCGTCCCGCTTTTATGTCTCGCAGCATATTTTTTAACTCTATTAATTTGTCTCGGTACTCCGCTGCGGCTTCGAAATTCAGATCCGCTGCGGCGCGTTCCATCTTCTTTTTGATCTCGTCGATATATTTTTTCAGTTCCTGCTCGTCCATCTCTTCGGGCGGACGTTCCATTGCCATCTCGTCCTTTGCGACCGCCTTGGATATCGCGATGACGTCGCGCACATTTTTTTCGATCGTTTTCGGCGTGATGCCGTGCTCTTTATTATATGCCTGCTGGATCGCGCGGCGGCGGTTGGTTTCGTCGATTGCCGTGCGCATGGAATCCGTCACCGTATCGGCATACATGACGACATGCCCTTTTGCGTTGCGGGCGGCACGTCCGATCGTCTGAATCAGCGACGTCTCGGAGCGGAGGAAGCCTTCCTTGTCCGCGTCTAAGATCGCCACCAGCGTAATCTCCGGGATGTCCAAGCCCTCTCGCAGAAGGTTGATCCCCACCAATACATCGAATACATCCAGCCGCAGGTCGCGGATAATCTCGGCGCGTTCCAACGTATCAATATCCGAATGCAGATACTTCACCCGGATGCCGAGTTCCTGCATATAGCCGGTCAGGTCTTCCGCCATCCGCTTCGTCAGCGTCGTAATCATCACTTTGTTGTGGTCTTTGGTTTCTTTTTTTATCTCGGTGATCAGATCGTCGATCTGCCCCTCCACGGGGCGGACGTCCACTTCGGGGTCTAAAAGCCCCGTCGGGCGGATGACCTGCTCCGTGCGCAGCATCTCATGCTCCGCCTCATATTCTCCGGGCGTCGCCGATACGAACAGCATCTGGTCGATCTTGTCCTCAAATTCGGTAAAATTCAGCGGTCGGTTGTCCAAAGCGCTCGGCAGCCGGAAACCGTACTCGACCAGCGTCGTCTTCCGCGAACGGTCGCCGGCGTACATTCCGCGAATCTGCGGCACCGTCATGTGCGACTCGTCTACGATGATCAAAAAATCTTTTCCAAAATAATCCACCAGCGTCGCCGGAGGCTCCCCCGGCTTCGATCCGGTCAGATGCCGGGAGTAGTTCTCGATGCCGCTGCAGAACCCCGTCTCCCGAAGCATTTCAATGTCAAAATTGGTGCGCTCGCCGATACGCTGCGCTTCTAACAGTTTGTCCTCGCGCTTGAAAAAGCGGATTCGCTCTTCAAGTTCCGCTTCGATCGTTTCACACGCACGTTTGATCTTCTCCTCCGGCACGACGTAATGCGACGCCGGAAAAATCGCGCAGTAGTTAAGTTCCCGCTTAGCCGCGCCGGACATCACCTCCGTCTCGACGATCCGGTCGATCTCGTCGCCGAAAAACTCAATCCGGTACGCATACTCGGATACGTTCGCCGGAATGATTTCAAGCGTGTCGCCCCGCACGCGGAACGTCCCGCGGGTAAAGTCCAAGTCATTGCGGACATACTGCATATCCACCAGTTCACGTATCACATCATCCCTGTCGATGACCTGCCCCGGTCGAAGGGAGACGCACATATTTTCATAATCTTCGGGAGAACCGATGCCGTAGATGCAGGAGACGGACGCAACGATAATCACGTCGCTGCGTTCCGACATGGATGCCGTCGCAGACAGGCGGAGTTTGTCAATCTCGTCGTTGATGGAGGAGTCCTTCGCTATATAGGTATCCGTCTGCGGAACATACGCCTCCGGCTGATAGTAGTCGTAATAGGAGACAAAATACTCCACCGCGTTCTCGGGGAAGTACTCCTTCATCTCGCCGTAGAGCTGTCCGGCGAGGGTTTTGTTGTGGGAAATGATAAGGGTGGGCTTGTTCAGCGCGGCGATGATGTTCGCCATGGTAAAGGTCTTGCCGGAGCCGGTCACGCCTAATAAGGTTTCAAATTGGTTGCCCTCTTTGAAACCTTTTACCAATGCCTCTATCGCCTGCGGCTGGTCGCCGGTGGGGGCGTAAGGGGCGTGTAAGATAAACTTTTTCTGCTGCGTTTGCACGTTCCGACACCTCCTGCAGCCGACAATCCCTCTTTTTTTTGCTTATGCCTGCTGCGCCAGGCGGTCCATGATGGAGTTGATGCTCTTTAAGAGGACGTCCGCCTTCAACGGCT
>CAJOQZ010000221.1 GCA_905236585.1 uncultured Lachnospiraceae bacterium | reverse complement strand
TTGAAGATCAGAGAGCTGCTTCGGGATGTGGCGAGGACGTTTGAGGGGTAGACAAGATAGTAGGCTTGAGCGGAAACGCGCGAAGGATTTGTGCTACGAATATAATCAGCTTCGTCCCTCCGATGAGGAGGCGCAGACTGCGCTCATGAAAAAGCTTTTGGGGAAGACGAAGGGAGCATTCTGCATCGTTGCTCCCTTTTGGTGTGATTACGGGTACAATATCGAGATCGGCGAGAATTTTTTTGCGAATCACAATACGGTGATTTTGGACGGCGGGAAGGTTGTCTTCGGGGACAATGTGTTTATCGCGCCGGACTGTGGGTTTCATACGGCGGGGCATCCGATTGATTACGAGCGGAGAAATCAGGGACTGGAGTACGCGTATCCGATCACGGTGGGAGATAATGTGTGGATCGGCGCCGGTGTGCAGGTGATGTCGGGGGTGACGATCGGAAGCGATGTGGTGATCGGCGGCGGAAGTGTGGTGACGAAGGATATCCCGGATCACAGTGTGGCGTACGGGAATCCCTGCAAGGTGGTGCGCAAGATCACAGATGCGGACAGGGAGCGGTGCTGGGACAGGCAACAATAGAAATGTTGTCCTTAGGTATCAGAGCGAATTGTCAAGTGCTTTGAGTTGAACACCTGAATGAGTCAGCCAGACTTGCAGACCATTTTGACTGGCATACATGACAAAGCCGGCTGCTGTAGAAGGACTTTGAAATAGTGTATCTTCTGTAAGCTTATTATTTGAGTCGATTCGTGTTTTATATCTGTCTCTAAGATTTCTAATATATGTAGGGCAACTCCGTGTTGGTGCAGCAGCTAATTTGCTTCCTTTTTTTACAACAAAACCATCCGAAGTTCTTGCCCCAATTGCATCTGCCTTAGAGTTTTTTAAAATAAGTTCTTCCGTCACTTCATTGTTGCCGGAAGCTTCCAGAACAGGTTCAAATACACGATGCCCAAGTGTTCCGACAATTATTTGTGCATAATCAATAAACTCTTCAAGTTCGCTTTCCTTTTCTTCTGTAATGTTTCCTTGTGCAGGACTGTTGGAGTTTACAACCGTATATCGATTTGCGCTTTTGGCAAGTTCATGGAAACGATTTTCAAGATAAGATATTTCCGTTTGCCCAAAAGAGTTATTTGTTGTCGAGAAAGTAATTACTTCCGTCCAATCAATGCTGTCGTGAGGTTCTCTTATTCTTTGAAAAAGTCCTTCGCCATTTTTTCGAGAGCCTGCCTGTCCTACATATATTGAATGTTCATCGTCACCGGAAGTTCCGAACATGAAATAAACACCGCTTTGCTTCAAGTCGGCACGATCTTTGCACTCATTCAAGTATATTCTCGGTATTTTATATGCAATTCCTGTCCAATTTGCCATTGTACATTTAATTCTTCCGCTTGCATCACCATCCATGAGGAAAAGCTGAATATTTTTTCCACGTTTCGCCATGGCAGATCCCTCCGTAAATCTTGATTTGACGTATATTTATATAAATAATAGCATATATAGTCAGACCATGCAAGGCGTAAAGAGTAATCATAATCCTATCGAAAAGCCTATTGCAAAAGGTATCATACTGTGCTATTGTTTGTATATGCCAACAGATTGTCTTGAGGAGGTCAGTAATGACAATAAGCGAAAGACTGTTCAGTATAATGAATGAAAAAGGGATATCAATGCCTGAATTGTCGCGATTAACTGGTATATCCCGACATACGATTTTTGACTGGCAGAGAAGGAATACAAATCCGGGGGCAGATAAGATTATGGTTATATGCGAAGCGCTTCAGATTACGCCGGAGGAACTACTCATGGGAAAACCGGGTAATGCTTCGATGGATCTTGATACATTTGCCTCCATGGATGATATAGGGGCAGAATTTGTTAAAGAATATCAGGAATTGTCAGATTCAAAGAAAAAGAGGTTGTTGGCATATATGAATATGCTTCAAAATGCGAAGGAGTAGCGCTGCGTGGAAAGAAATGTTGAAATCGTGACTGATTCTAAAGGCAAGAAATTAGTAAGGATAAATGATATCCGCTTTAAGGGAAAGCGAAATGTTGACTGGGACGATGTAAAGAATTATCTTAGGAATTATGTAGGCGAAATGTATGAAATAACGAATGTAGACGATATGATTTTTATTGGAACAGATTTTCCAGATGAATATGTTGGCTCGCGGTATACGCACAAACTCATGGGAACTATTGCAAAGGCTAAAGCGAATGCTGCTCAGGGAATACCGGAATTGCTTGAAATAGCTGACAATAAGCGCTACAGAGAGAATGCGGATGAGAGGCATGTCAGGAATGCAAAATATGGTTGGTATCGGTATGACTCAAGATTTGAATTACCGGTATATAGTGAATCAGGAGAAATTGAAAGATATAATCTTTTTCGGGCAACTATACTAATTAGACATGCAGCTGATGAAAAGATGTATTTGTATGATGTTTTGGACATAAAAAAAGAAACGAGCAACTCCCTCGACTCATAAAGAGCTTACCGGACACAAAACCCATTTCTCTTTATATGTAAAATAGCATAGTAAAAGATGATTTGTCAACTAATTTTTAAAATATTTAGTGTTAGAACAAGTAGCAAATCGTATGAATGAGTAAAATGAAAAAACGTTTAAACGAGGGACATTACCCGCCCAGTGTCACATCCTGACGGGCGTACCAGGCAAGGGCATCCCGCAGATCCGAATTGCGATAGTCCGGCCAGTAGCGGTCGATGACATAAAAATCCGCATACACGGACTGAATGGGCAAGAAGCCGGAGAGTCTGCGCATGCCGCCCCAGCGGATGATCAGGTCGATGCGGGAGACATCGGCAGAGTGGGCGCGTCCGTCCTGACGTATGTGTGACAGATCCCACTGCCAGCCGTAATTGACGAGAAAATTGAGCTTGATGCCGCCGCCGTTTACAGTGGTTCTGGTGGTGTAGGGGATCAACTCTTCGGGGAAGCATTTGGAGGTCTGATCACCTAAGACGAGCAAGTCCGCGCCTTCTTTGGTCAGCAGATGTACTGCTTCCACACAGGCAGCGCGAAAAGCCTCGAACTGCACTTTGGGGCGTTTGCAGTTGTCCACGGTGAAACCGTAATAGGTGAGTTCCTCGATGCCGAGTTTCTTGGCATGGCGTACGAGCTGTAAGCCGGGAGCCAGA
>CAJOQZ010000220.1 GCA_905236585.1 uncultured Lachnospiraceae bacterium | reverse complement strand
TAATAGTCTGCCTGCAAATGCAACAAAAATCGTATCTGTTCAGCAGACTGAACAGATACACGAGGCATCAAGGCTTGCGCCATTGAAGGTTAATGCCTCGTCAAGTGGATTTACTTTACCGGGCAGCCGCTCAGCAGGCGCAAATCGTCCGGTGGACGATTGTTCTGCGCCGAACGAAACGAAGTGTAGACAATGCTTCGCTCTGCAAAACGGTTGCAAAAAATCTAATGATGGCGGATCACCTCGAACCGATATAGTTCAATTTCTTCCGCCAGATCGATCCCGCCTTTTTGCGCTGCAATCGCAATCTGATCCTCCACGGTATCCACGCCCTCAAGATCCGGCAGCAAAAGCCCCTGCTTTCGCCCCTGCCGGACGATCACGCCGTACTTTTTTACATCTAAAACCGACGCGTCCGCGATCGGCACCGGTTCGGACAGCACATCCACGCTGTATTCCAAAAACGGCACCTCATCTTTTCGCACCGGGAAGAACCGGTGGTCTGCCGTCGCTGCGGAAATCGCGTTCTGAATCAATTCTTCCGCGACATTTTTCGTCGTCGGTACGATCGTGCCGATGCAGCCGCGGAGTTTGCCGTTGAGATGCAGCGAAACGAACGCCCCCGCTTTTTGTTTTAACAGCGCCTCTTCCACCGTCTTCGCATCCGCCTCATGCGTTGAATCCAAGACCTTCGCCTCGCGGATGATCCTGGGCAGTTCCGCTTCGGCGCGGATCTTCTCCCGTTTTAAGATATAACTCTCCAATGAGGCGCGCGCCATGCGCACCCATGCGTCCTCGTTTTCTTTTTGTTCGGACAATGCCGCCTCCTTTTTATTGTGCCGAAGCAAAAGCAGCCTTCTTCCTTCATCCGCGCCGAGGGGATAACAGGTGCAGATTCCGTAGCCGACGCCGAATGTCGCTTCGTGGGAAAGCGCCTGCGTTTTCACTTTCTGCCCGTCAAAGGCGCCCGCCATCATCACAAACGACCGGTGGCCGCATTCCGCACATGCATTCAAAAATCCTTCGTCAAAATCAAATAGCTCCGCAAAATTGCCGCTCCCCATCACATGCATGATGCGCTCGTCATACTCCGGCGCTTCGGGCGCGAATCCATACGGTCCGTCCTCTTTCATTTTGTGCGCCAAGTCGCCGCTTGCGATATAGACGACGCGGCGGTCTAAGGCTTCTGACGCTTCTTTTATCATCATGCCCATTTTGTAATGCTCTTCCAAGGACATCCCCGACAACCCGATCCGCACGAGTTTGAAATCGGAATATTTTTTTCGAATAAAATACAGCGGGATCATCGTCCCATGATCCAAGGGAACATCCTGCGCCCGCTGTCCGAGCGTTCCTGCAGCAAACTCCTCCACATGCGCGATTGCCGACAGCCGCTCAACAAAATCCTCGTCATATTTCTCGCGAAAACTCACCTGCGGCGCACGAAAGCCTCCCATGTCGCCCTCGGCGCTGCTCCCCGGCGAAATATGGAAATAGTCTGCATAGGAAACGCTGTGCGGCGACGAGATCACGATCGTCTCGGGGCGAAGCGCCGCCACTTCTTCGGCGACACGCAGATATGCGTCGGTCGTCTTTTGTATTTTCTTTTCTTCGCCGCGTCCGACCTCCGGTAAAATAATCGGCGGATGCGGCACCATGAACCCTGCTGCTATCATTAATATTCCTCGCAAAAAATATCTGCCCGAATATCTATCGTGCTTGCCTTTATCTTATTTTATGAATCAACCCGTGCGTCCGCAGTTCCGTCGGTCAGCATGCGAAATTCGTCGAACCCGTCAAACGTCGCGAAATAATCCTTCAACTTCTCTGCACGGCGGATCAATTTTACCTGTCCGTCTTTTTGCAAAAGCAGTTCCGCCGAACGCAGCCTTCCGTTGTAGTTGTAGCCCATGGAAAACCCATGGGCACCGGCGTCATGGATGAAAAGCAGGTCGCCTTTTTCTATCTTCGGAAGGTTCCTGTCGATGGCGAATTTGTCATTGTTCTCACATAGGGAGCCGACCACGTCGTAAGTATGGTCGAGGGGTGCGTCCTCTTTTCCCAAAACCGTTATATGGTGGTATGCGCCGTACATTGCCGGACGCATTAGGTTCGCCGCGCAGGCGTCCACGCCGATATACTCTTTATATATGTGCTTCTCGTGGATCGCGGTCGTAATCAGTGCCCCGTACGGCGCCATCATGAAACGCCCCATTTCGGTATAGATCGCAATATCGGAAAGTCCCGCCGGAACCAAAATCTCATCATATGCTCTTTTTACGCCCTCCCCGATCAGCCGGATGTCGTTCGGCTCCTCGTCGGGACGGTAGGGAACGCCTACGCCGCCCGATAAATTGACAAACGTAAACCGGCATCCGGTCTTCTCGGAAAGTTCTGCGACCAGTTCAAACAGCGTCCGCGCCAGCGACGGATAATAGTCGTTCGATATCGTATTGCTGACTAAAAACGCGTGCAGCCCGAATTCCTTCGTCCCACGCTCCTTTAACATACGATATGCGACCAGAAGCTGCTCTTTTGTCATGCCGTATTTGGAGTCGCCCGGATTGTCCATGATTCCGTTTGCAATCTCATATACGCCGCCCGGATTGAAGCGGCAGGAGATCGTCTTAGGAATATGCCCGATCGTTTTTTCCAGAAAATCAATATGCGTAATATCGTCAAGGTTGATGATGCCGCCCAGCCGGTCGGCATATGCATATTCTTCCGCCGGCGTTTCGTTCGAGGAAAACATGATGTCGTCGCCCGTCGCGCCGATCGCCTCGCAAAGCGCCAGTTCCGCCGCAGACGAGCAGTCGAATCCGAAGCCGTAGTCCTTCATGATCTGCATCAGAAACGGGTTCGGCGTCGCCTTGACCGCAAAATACTCCTTAAAGCCCTCATTCCACGCGAATGCGTCCCGGACAGCCTCACAGTTTTTGCGAATGCCCGCCTCGTCATATATGTGGAACGGCGTCGGATGCTGCGCCGCTATGCTTTTTGCCTGTTCTAATGATAAAAACGGTTCTTTTTTCACGATTTTGACCCCTTCTATGTGATTGCTCATGGAAATCGACTTTTTATGTTGAGAAAAAACACTTAAGAAGCGTTTGTTCCCATGGCAAGATTGGTTGAAAATGGATCTCCTTGGCGATTAACCTTTTCGGCATTCCATAATAACACAAAATATGGTATAATGCAAAGCGTGAGTTCACGGAAAGCAACTTTTATGTTGAGAACAAACGCCTCTTCGTGTGAGGTTAAGGCATTCTTGCCGTCGAACACTTAAGAAGCGTTTGTTCCCATGGCAAGATTGGATGAAAATTGATTTCCGCAGCGAGGGTTCGTTTTTTTTGTAAAGGAGTATGGTTATGTGGGCAAACAAAAGCATATTTTATCAAATCTATCCGTTGGGGATGTGCGGTGCGCCATATGAGAATGACGGAATATTGGAACACCGGATTTTGAAGGTGCTTGATTTCATCCCCCATTTGAAAAAATTAGGGATTGACGCGGTGTACTTTTCTCCGCTGTTCGAATCGGACACACACGGCTACAACACACGCGACTACCGCAAGATCGACACCCGCCTCGGGACGAACGACGATTTCAAACAGGTCTGCGATGCGCTTCACAAAGAAGGCATCCGCGTCGTCCTGGACGGAGTGTTCAACCATGTCGGCAGAGGCTTCTTCGGATTTAAGGACGTACAGGAGCGGCGCTGGGAGTCACAGTACCGCGACTGGTTCCATATCAGTTTTGACGGCAATTCGAATTATAACGACGGATTCTGGTATGAAGGATGGGAGGGCAATTACGACCTCGTCAAACTGAATCTGAAAAACCCGTCCGTCACCGACTATCTGATGGAAAGCGTCAAATTCTGGATTGACGAATTTGACATTGACGGGCTTCGCTTAGACGTCGCCTACATGGTCGACCGCGACTTTTTGAAACGGCTTCGTGCAGAAACGTCGCAGTGGAAAAATGAATTTTTCCTTGTCGGCGAAATCCTGGGCGGCGATTACAATCAGATCATGAATGACGAAATGTGCCACTCGGTTACAAATTACGAATGTTACAAGGGAATTTATTCGGCGCTTAACAGCGACAACTTATTCGAGATCATCCACTCCCTGATGCGTCAGTTCGGTCCGGAAAACTGGGTTCTCTATCGCGGAAAGCATCTGCTGTCCTTTGTTGACAACCATGACGTTACGCGAATTGCTTCGAACATAGATAACGCCAAAAAACTGCCGCTTGCTTACGCGATCATGTTCGGGATGCCGGGAATCCCGATCGTCTACTACGGCAGTGAGTGGGGCGTAACCGGGAAGAAATCCGACGGCGACCCGGCGCTCCGTCCGGCTTTTGAAGCGCCGCAATGGACTACGCTGACCGATCAGATCGCCGCTATGGCAAAGGCGAAGAAAAACTCAAAAGCCCTCTGCGAAGGAGATTTCCATTCGCTTGTATTGGAGAACAAGCACTGCATTTTCGAGCGCAAGTGCGGCGACGGCATGAGCGATCGTGTAATGGTGGCAATCAATATCGAAGACGCGCCGTACACTTTCCATTTTGACGCAAAGGCAGGTCGGGCGCATGACCTGATTACCGGAGAGACGGTCGATTTCGGCGGCGGTTTGGAAGTTCCGCCGTATACGGCGTTCTTTTTGGAGCCGTACTAAAATAACATTTGCATTTATCATGCAGATGTGGTAAGATGCTTTCTGTTGGTGATTTTAATTGCCGACAGAAGTTTGCAGGTGTGGCGGAATGGCAGACGCATCAGACTCAAAATCTGACGCTGGCAACAGTGTGTGGGTTCAAGTCCCACCACCTGCATAAAAAAGGGACTTAACAGTCCCTTTTTTTGTAGGCGGGGTTCTCTCACCCATGTGGGTTTCCCCTTCGGGGACTAGAACCCTGACGGGTTCGTCGCAAGTCCCACCACCTGCATAAAAAAGGGACTTAACAGTCCAAAAAAACCGGACGTAATTGTCCGGTTTTTTACGTTTATTCCTCATCCATTCTGCTGATCTGCTCAATCGCCCGCTCGTACCGGGCAGTCAGTTCCGGCATATGCTCCTTTGCCACGTCGATATCTCCGGCTCGAAGCGCCTCCGTCATAATATAATCAATCTCATACAACGACGTCAAACACAGATTCTGGCAAACGCCTTTTAACGTGTGCGCCCCTAAAAATGCGCGGCGGACGTCATTCGCCGCCAACGCCGATTTTAGCATATCAAAATTCTCGTCATTCAAAAACATCCGCAAAAACTTCCGAATGCTCTCCTCCTTGGTGATGCAAGAGGTCATCCGGTCGTAATCCCCGATCCCTTTATACACATCTCTCGTCGTCATTCATCCAGCCCTCTGACATTCGCGCCGATTGTCCTCCGCAGCTCCACGATGTTGATCGGCTTTCTGATGTACCCGTTCATACCGCTTTCCAAACAATCTTTGATCGTATCGTCAAACGCCTCCGCCGACATTGCAATGATCGGAATCGTCTTCGCGTCTTCGCGGTTTAACGCCCTTAGGTTGCGCGTCGCCTCCATGCCGTCCATTATCGGCATATGAATATCCATCAAGATCGCGTCGAATTGATCCGGCTTTGCAGCCTCGAACTTCTCGATTGCCTCCGCTCCGTTCTCAGCGATCTCGGAAGTCGCACCCTCCTGCTCTAAAATACCGGAGGCGACTTCCTGGTTGATCAGATTATCTTCTACTACAAGGAAGTGCATGCCCTTGATGTCGAACCGCCGCTTCCCCTGCTTATTGCTTCCTGTTATAAATCCATGATACTCTGTTTTGTCACTTAAAGTCAATGGTATCTTTATGGTAAATTTTGAACCTTCGTTCTCGACGCTTTCAATCGCAATCGACCCATGCATCATATCGACCATTCGTTTGGTAATCGTTAGTCCTAATCCGGTTCCCACTCCGTATTTTGCCGCGTTGCGGTTCTCCTGCGCAAAAGGCTCGAAGATCCGGTCGATAAATTCTTTGTTCATTCCGCAGCCGGTATCACGCACCTCAAAAGTGAACTCGTTTACCAAGGTGCTTAGCTGCTTCTCCCGAACCGTCAAAGATACCGTCCCCCCCTCATCCGTAAACTTGATCGCGTTATTCAGCAGATTCATCAGCACCTGCTGCAGACGAACCTGATCGCACATGACGAACTCTTCTTCTAAGAAACTCAATTCCGTAAAAAACAGTATCCCTTTCTGCTTAGCCATGATGCTTATCATGTCGTCGATATTATGAAGCAGTTCGCTTAAGACCATAGGGCGCGGAAGCAGCTGCATGGAGCCGTCCTCGGATTTACGGATGTCTAAAATATCATTCACCAAATCCGTAAGCAGCCGTCCCGACATCTGAATCTTTTTGATATAGTCATGCAGTTCGTCCACATTCTGCTCGTTCTCGGCAAGATAGGTAAATCCCAAGACCGCATTAAGCGGCGTGCGCATCTCATGGCTGGCGCGCATGATAAAGTTGCTCATGCTCTGCTTTGCCTGTTCCGCCTCTAAGAGCGCAATCTCTTTTTCCTCATGGAGTTCGACATAGCGCCGCTCCTGCTCGATCTGTTCGGTCACGTCGATAAAACTGCCGACTAAGCCGATGATCCGCCCCTCCTCATAAAGCGGCGACTTCGAAGCAAGAATGTCCCGCACCTTTCCGCGGATCACGCAGGTGCCGTGCACCAAGCGCGTACTTTCTCCCTGTAATACCCGAAGTTCGTCATCCTTGAATTTATCCGGGTCGGGATGCCAGCCCATGTCTTCGTCCGTTTTCCCGATCAGTACATCTGCGCTCGGAAAACCGTAAAACTCCAAGAATGCCCGGTTCACGCCGACAAACCGCCGATGTTCGTCTTTCCAAAAAATACATTCCTGCGTCGTATCTAAGATTTTTTGGAAAAAGTCAAGACGGATCTTCCGCTGCGCCAGCTGCACCCGAAGGCGCTTTCTGGGTTCGGTCACATCCGTATAAGTCGCGTAATGAAGGAGGGAGTCCGCACGCTCCGTCTCATGGATCTCCGCCTTTAGGGTGCGCTTCTCTCCGTCGGCTTCGGTCTTCAGTTCGCGCGGAATCTCCACGCTGATGATCTGATCCGGTTCTTCCTTATCCCAGTTCATCAGCGCCTGCATCTGCCGCGTTATAAGCAGAATATGAAAATATCCCCCATAAAACTGATACACGATCAGATTGACCGGCATCGCCCGCAGCATATGCCGTTCATTATCCGGAAAAACAAAATGTGTTTCCGACATAGCCACATCCCCCCAACGCGTATATTTATTCTTCCGTTACATGTAAGGAAAGTTCCTTTAACTGTACGTCATCCACCGGCGTCGGCGCTTCCGTCATCAGATCGGAGGCATCCTTTACCTTCGGGAAGGCGATCACGTCGCGGATGGAATCCGCCCCCACCATCAGCATCACCAGACGATCCAGTCCGTAGGCAAGTCCTGCGTGCGGCGGAACGCCGAAGGAAAACGCATCCAGCAAAAATCCGAATCTCTCATGCGCTTCTTCTTTGGTAAATCCAAGTGCCTCAAACATGGTCTCCTGGATGTCGTCCTGATGAATCCGAACGCTTCCTCCGCCGAGTTCCGTACCGTTCAATACGATATCGTACGCCTTTGCCTTCGCCTTGTCCTTGTCATCCGTCAAAAGCAGCGGAACGTCGGTTTCATACGGCATCGTAAACGGATGATGCATCGCAAGATAACGGTTCTGCTCGTCCGACCACTCGAAGACCGGGAAATTCAATACCCATAAAAAGTTGAACTGCCCCTCCGGGATAAGTTCCAGCCGCCTGGCGAGGCTGATCCGAAGCGACCCTAAGACCTCCCATACGATCTTGTCACGGTCCGCCGCAAACAGCAGCAGATCGCCCGGCTCGCCCTGCATTGCCTCAGACAAAGCCTTTAATGTCTCCTCGTCCATGAACTTCGCAAACGACGATTTGTAACTGCCGTCCTCGTTAATACCCAGATACGCAAGCCCCTTTGCGCCCATGCCTTTCGCTTCTTCGACCAGTTTGTCGATCTGTTTTCTTCCCATGGAAGCCTGGCCTTTGACATTGATTCCCCGGACGCTCCCACCGTTCTCCAAGGCGCCGGTGAACACGCCGAATCCGCAGTTTTTTACTATATCGGACACGTTGACAAGTTCCATGCCGAAGCGCGTATCCGGCTTATCGCTGCCGAAACGATCCATTGCCTCCTGCCAGTCCATCCGCTGCATCGGCACCGGCACGTCGATATCCAGCACATCCTTGAAGACCCTTGCAATCAGCCGCTCATTGACGTCGATCACGTCGTCCACATCCACAAAAGACAGTTCCATATCGACCTGCGTGAACTCCGGCTGACGGTCGGCGCGTAAGTCTTCGTCGCG
>CAJOQZ010000219.1 GCA_905236585.1 uncultured Lachnospiraceae bacterium | reverse complement strand
TGTAATGATAACGGATGGTACATCAATAAAGTTCCCGAGGGCTGCGACACCACCGGAGGAAACAATACCGAAAATAACCATGACGAAGCCCATTACCAAGCCGCCCAGTGTTGCTATATCCAAAACGCTTCACCGTCCTATACACAAACTATGATATAAGTTTACTATTTTTTATGTCGCTTGTCTACTTGATTTTGAAAAAGATAGGGAAAAAATTCAATATTTTGTTATTTTTTTGAAAAAATCGGCGCGTTTTGCACTAAATATTGAAAAGAAACCGCCGACTTTTTTTGTCGGCGGTGAAAAGGAACGGATATAAAGAGGTTTTCGCTCATTAACTATTAACGCTTCAGGTTCGTCAGTTCTTCAAGCATCGTGTCGGAAACAGTGATAATACGGGAATTAGCCTGGAATCCGCGCTGGGTCGTAATCATTTCCGTAAACTCTTTGGAAAGGTCGACGTTGCTCATTTCGAGCTGTCCCGTCTCCATGCTGCCGCCGTCTGCCGTAACATCCACGCCGATGCCGTCAAAGGTACCGGAGTTAAGCGTCTGCGCGTAGAGGTTGTTGCCGAGGGCTTCTAAGCCCGACGGGTTCGTAAACTGCGCTACCGCGATCTGTCCTAACAACACCGTGTTGCCGTTGTCGTAGGAGCCGAAGATCATGCCGTTCTGCTGTACCGCAAGGGAGGTCAGCGCGCCTAACTTCTTGCCCGCGCCGATCGCAGGGTCTTTGACCGAGCCGACGTCCATGCCCGCCGTTGCGGAACCGCCGTTGTCGACGTTGATGACTTGGGAGAAGTCGACGTTGATCTGATGGAAGTTGCCTTTGTCGTTCAATCTTTGAACATTGAAATTAACCGCCTCATTGCCCTGTCCGCCGATATCCCGGAAACTTCCGTCCGCCGTATTGAACCGCAGCATGTAGTTCGTGGAAGGATATTCCACGGAAAATACATAATCTCCGTTGACAAGCGAAAATGATACGCTTCCGCCGCCTTCAATAATATCGGTGATGTCCTGCCCTTCTACCTTGGACGGCGCACCCATGTCCGATATGGAAACAAACGTCCAAGCACCGCTTCCGTCGGCATTTTCATTAAAGTAATAGCCGTAGGTATTTTCGTCATATGTCGCCCCATCGGGTAACGCTGCGCCGCTGGGATTCGTGCCGAGTTTTACCGGATTCTTATAAAAACCTGCCTGTGAAGCGTCCGCCGCTGCCGTCGTCGTAGCGTTGTAATACGCATACGGCTCGCTTGTGCCGTAGCGGATGTAGTTGCCGTCCGTATTAAACTGCGGCGCACGAAGAGAAAAGGTCTGACGGGATGTGGAACTGGTGCCGAAGATATCCGAAACGCTTCCGCCCCCATCAACATATTCCGCTAAAATGTCGTTGTTGTTGTCGTCGATGATGCTCTGCAGACTGACGGTATATTCCATAGCGTCCGTATCATACGCATTTACCGCGAATTTCGCCGTATACAGATACCCCAAATTGTCATAAAAGCCAAGGCTCATATAATACCCGTCGTTGCTCGTAACGGAATCATCGTTCTTGTCGATAATGCCGGAAACGGTCGCCTCTTCCGTCGCTTCCGGCGAACTTGTCAAATTCGACGGCTGCATGATGCGAAGCGGCGATACTTTGTCTTTTTGAATGTAAACCGAACCATCCGTATCGGTTACCGCCTGCCAGCCCTGCACCAAATAACCGGTGGAGGTCATTGCAAGGTTGCCGCTCCCGTCGAGATAGAATGAACCCGCCCTCGTAAACTGGTTCTCGTTTCCGTTACTGACAATAAAGAAATTCGTCGACTGGGAATCCGTCAGCTTGATATCGAACGCCTCGCCCGTGGACTGCGCCGCGCCGCCGGAAGCGATGGATATCTTCGTCGAGCCGGTGGATACGCCAAGACCCGTCTGCTTCGCGTTCACGCCGCCGGTCTTATCCGTCGCGCCGGACGCCTTGGAATTTGTCTGATACATGATATCCTGAAACGTAACAGAGGTGGACTTGAATCCGACCGTGTTGACGTTTGCGATATTATTGCCGATTACGTCCATTTTGGACTGATGTGTTTTTAACCCCGCAACTCCGGAGTAGAGTGATCTCATCATAACGGTTTACCCTTCCTTTCTTGATGCATTTGGAAAATGCTATGCAACTGTTGTCGGGATTTCTTCTTCGTCTTCCGATCCGCTTTCCGTATCCGCCGTATCTGCCGCCTGCGTCTGTGCCGCAGCCGCTTCGGATGTGTTATACTGCTCCTTCTGCGCTAACAGTTCGGACATCCGCGTGTTGATCTTGGAGAATTTGTCCATGGTATCGTCGGAAATGTATTTTTTCTGCGCATCCGTAAGCCCTGCGTAGATATTGTTCAAAATGCCCCATTTTTCTTCGTCGCCGGTGGTAAGTTCGCGCTCGCCCGGCATCTGGTTCACCAGCGAAGAAAACGTATCCGCCATCGTGATGGATTCGAAGTAGTCCGCGTCATGTACCGCCGTAACCGCCGACGCCTTATACATCGATCCGTCCACCGACACATACTGTTCGCCGGAATTTTCGGTAACGTAGTCGACCTTGCCTTCTACGACCTGCCCCGTATCCGGGTCCGTCAACGACACATATTTGCCGACCAGTGCCTGCGAAGACATCTTCGCCACGTCATCCTGTACATTCCCCAACGTCTCAACCTGTGTAAACGTCGCTAATTCTTTGACATATTCTGAATTATCCGCCGGCTGCAACGGATCTTGATACTGCATCTCCGCAACCAGAAGCTGTAAAAACATCTCTTTGGTTTCGTTCATGGATGATTTTACCTTTGCGCCGTTCTCGCCCGCCGTAGCCGCCGTCGTATTGCCGACCAACTGTCCGTTCTCAACTAACTGAGAAACCATGCTCATATCTGATCCTCCTTTCTTCTGCTGCTTTTTACGCCTGATAATTCAATGTATTGCCTTCGTCCCGCATGATCCGCGCCGCAAGTTCTTCCTCTTCGGTCATCAATCCCTGCATCGCGTCCAAATCATCCCGGTTCAGATTCCTCGTGCGTCTGCCGCCACCTTGGCGGTTCGCTTCTTCTCTTTGTTCGTCGAAGGCGCCCTGCTCCCTGGCGTTCTCTTCCAAGTTCTGCTCGAACTCATGCGTTCCGACCGTAACCTCGACCGCCTCGACGCGGATTCCGCGGTTGTTCAAATTCTCCCGCATCAGGTTCATCTGCGTCTCAAGCGCCTCGCGTACCGCTTCGTTCTGCGCGATCAGCCTCGCCGTAACGACCCCGTCCGAATTGGACTGCACCTGCATGATCATCCGTCCTAATGTCTGCGGATTAAGTTCGATCTCCATCCGCGTCACTTCTTCGGTTATCGTCGTCTGGGCGTTCGTGACAATCTGATCCATGATGTCCGCCGCATCAATCGACGTATATGGAACGGCTTCCTGCACCGCCTGTGCCGCGACCGCTTCCGCGAAGTTTGCGGCTGTGTTCACATTTACGGTCTGGCCCGCAGTAAATAGGTTCGTTTCGGCAACCGCATCCGCCGTATTCTGCGAAGCGTTGTCAAAAAATGCATCGCTTTCGTCCTTGCTGTCGCCGCCCGCAGTATTCGCCGCAGCGCTTTCCGCCGCATTCACCGCCGTACTATCCAAAGTTGTCTCCGCCGCTGCCGCAGCAACCGTCTCCGTCGGCTCCGCCGTCTGCTTGTTCGATCCGCTCTCGCTTGCGATCTGCTGTACCGCAACCGCCTCCGGCTCCTCGTCGATCACCTGAACGATCCGAACTTCCGGCGCCGTATCCCGCTCCGGTCGGCGCGGCATGCGCTCCTGCGGCATCATTTCCGGTGCCTGCTCCATCTGCGGCATATCCGTCTTGGGCTGCTCCATTCCGGCACGCATCATATCCGCCGGAATCTGCGCCTGCTCTAATATCTCACCGAACGCGCCCGCGATAGCCGGATCATCCGTCGGAACCAGTTCCGTCAGCAGATATCCCATCTCTTCCGGCACGAGATCCGCTTCGGAAAGAATCGGCGCAATCGCGTCTTCTAAGGAGCCGACCAGTTCCTGGGGCGTAATCGCCAAAAGATTCATATCCATAGTCGGAACATCTTCGGCGACCTGCTGCATCAGGGCTTGCATATTTGCCGGATCTAAGAGATCGATCATGGAAAGCCCTAAGACTTCCATTGCGTCCTCCAGCTGCTCCTCGCTGATGCCGAGCGCCTCGGTCACCGTCTCCTCTACCGCCTCTTCGATTTCACCGAACGTCTCATTCGCGTTCTCCTTCATCTCATCCGAAACGGCGCCGGAGGCTTGTCCGTTGTTGTCCGTCTTGCTTATGAAATTATCCTGTGTGGGGGATTCAAACGAAGATGTGTCTTTTCGCCCGGCTGCAAACTCCCTGACCGTCGCCGTATTCCCGCGGTCGTTTCCGACCTGCTGACCTCCATCCGCAATGGAACGGTTCATCATCTGCCTGAAATCAAGCGCCGGCTTTTGCGCGTCATCCTGCTTTGCTACGGCTCTCTGCGGTGCAACCCCCATATCTCCCATGATCGGAAGACCGGTAACATTTGCACTTTTCACTCGCATTTTCCTCCTCTTAAAAATATATGCTCCCGAAAATGCTGTCCGTAGCGGGTGGGAATCGCCATCCTTAGCGTATAAGCCGTATCCGTCTATCCATCCTCTTACCGATGCGCTCCTTCTACTCGACCGGCTCCATAATCTCGGTCAGCCGCGCCGCATTATCGGTATTCATTGCCGCTAAGATCTTGCTTCGGTCTTCGACCGTCATCGCTCCTAAGATTTTAGCGACAAGGTTCAGGTTATCCGTCATGGTATCGAAGATTGCCGCCGCCGCGTCCGCCTTCATGGTCGAATAGGTATTCGCATAATCCTGAATCTCGGCGTCCGCCTGCAGCTGCTCGATCACCTTGCGGTAGATTTTCTCCGCGTTCTCCGGCTGGATTTCCTCATAATACGTCTTATATTCTTTTATATCGGGTGCATCATCCGAAAAAACAACCTCTTCGTAAAATTTTTCTTTCTCTTCTTCAAACGCGGCTTCGTTGGCTTTGTACTGCGCCAGTTCCGCAACCTGCGCCTGCAGGTCGGCGATCTCGGCGTCATTGGTGCCGGTCGCTTCTCTTGCCGCCTCCAACTGCGCCTCGAGTTCCTTGATGCGGGCGACCGCGTCTTTCATGGACTTAAACTGGTACGCGGGGTCCTCTTCCTCGACCTCTTCCTCTTCAGCGCCCTCCACATGGGGCAGGATCAGTTTGACGACCGGGACGTCCTTTAGAATCGGATACAACACGGTCGAGCCGACGCCGCCGACGTCCATCTTTACCAAAAATCCTAATATGCCGAGCCATACCAGCACAATAAGAACCGCCGCGATCACAACAAGCGTCGCGCTGCTTTCGGCATCGTCTTCCCCTTTGCCTTCCTTGCCCGGCGGAATATACTCCCTGCCTTCTGCCTTCGCCCTTTTCTTCTCTTCCTTGATCCGCTGCTTTTCGGCTTTTTTTTGCTCTTTTAAGGCTTTCTTTTCTTCTTTTGTAAGTTTCGGTTGCTTCTCTTTTGCCATAACTGTCTCCGCCGCGGCTTATTCCTGTCATAAGGCATTATGCATCAATGGCTCTGCTGCGCGGCTGTACCATATTTGTAACTGATCAATTCGTCCGTCACCTTCGTTTCCTCCGCCTTCATTTCCGCAAGGAACTGTTCGAACGCCTTTTCCTTAAGAATCTCCTGCGTCTTGCGGTCCTTCATCGCTTCATTCAGACGAAGCCTTGCAAAGTCCACCTCGCGCTGCGCCCGCTTGATCGCCTTCATCTGATCTTCAATCGCAAAATCAACTGCCCTTACGCCGTCCTTATATCGGTGAATCTCATCAATCCGGATCAGCCCTTGGGCATATTCCTTGACTTTCTGCTCATAACCGGCTTTTTTGATGACTAACTGCTGCAGTTTCTCCTGCTCCTCCAACAGCCTTGCATTTGCCGCTCCAAAGTTCGCCTTTGCCTGATCCTCTAATTTTAATTGAAGGTTTAATATATTTTCCATTCGATACTTAAATCGCGGCATAATTTATCCTCATTATGTATATACGATCTATATTTGCTCGATATGGGCAGTTTTCCTTAATCCGTCGGAAATATGGATTCCAACTGGTTCACAATCTCATCAAAATCAAATTTATCCATAACATCCTGCGTCAGAAAATCATTCACGGCTTCGATTTTGGAGATCGCAAAATCAATGTTTTTATTGGAACCCGTTTTATACGCGCCGATATTGATGAGATCTTCCGCTTCGTTATAGGTTGCCATGACGTTTTTCATTGCCCCGGCTGCCTTTTTATGCTTCTTGTCCGCTACGGCGGACATAACACGGGAGATGCTCATTAAGACATCGATCGCCGGATAATGGTTCCTTGCTGCTAAGGCACGATTTAACATTATGTGTCCATCTAAGATGCCTCGCGCAGTATCGGTGATCGGTTCGTTGAAATCATCCCCGTCGACCAAGACCGCATAGAGTCCAGTGATAGAGCCTTTGTCGGAATTGCCCGCCCGCTCTAAGAGTTTCGGCATTTCGGAATATACCGACGGAGGATATCCCCTCGTAACCGGCGGCTCGCCCGAGGCAAGTCCGATCTCCCGCTGCGCCATGGAAAAACGGGTCATATTGTCCATCATAAGCAGGACGTCTTTGCCCTGATCGCGGAAATATTCGGCGATCGCCGTCGCCGTCTTCGCCGCCTTATTGCGGATCAGCGCCGGCTTATCCGAGGTTGCGATCACAACGACCGACCGCGCAAGCCCCTCAGGTCCTAAATCCCTCTCGATAAACTCCCGCACCTCACGTCCACGCTCGCCGATCAGCGCGATTACATTGATGTCCGCCTTGGTATTGCGGGCAAACATGCTCATCAGGGTTGATTTGCCGACGCCGGAACCGGCGAAGATGCCGATCCGCTGCCCTTTTCCGACGGTAATCAGCCCGTCCACCGCCTTGACTCCCAGCGGCAGCGGCTCGCTGATGATCTTGCGCGCCATCGGGTCTGGCGGCTCATGTTCCGCGGGGTAAAGATAAGGCAGCCGCAGATCCTCGTCGGTATCCGTTGGTCTGCCGATTCCGTCCAACGTATGCCCCAAAAGCGCGTCGCCCACCGGAATCGAAAGCCCTCGTCCCGTATTTTCCACCAGGGAGCCTTCCGCAACGCCCTCGGCGACATCATAGGGCATCAAAATTAGCCGCTTGCCTTTGAATCCGACCACTTCCGCCGCAAGCCGGTCGCCGTTTGCAAGGATGATCTCACATAGATCGCCGAGTTTCGCCTCCGGTCCGACCGATTCGATGGAAATGCCGACGACCTGCGCCACCCGCCCTAAATGATCGTAGTGCGGATGTTCCAAGACCGAATAGTATTTGCGCTCGTTGAATCCTTCCATGAATGATGTCCCGCAATCTTAAAAACAAGGCAAAGGTCATCCTACGAAAAGCAACCTTCGCCTTTTATTATATAGTGAACGTCAAAAATATTTTGACATTCACTATATTAGGTTATGCACACTCGCGCAATAGGAAGGCATCTTCGATGCCCGCGCTCGGCGCAAAGTAAACTCACTTTGTTCGTTTACTATAGTTAAAATCACAATATTAAGCAATGGACAATGCCTTGATATCTTTTAACAGATTGGATAACTGCACATCCATTCCGCAGTCGTAGACGCCGCCGTCCGTCTCGATTTGGCACTGCTCCATTGACAAAAGCGGATCACGCACAATATCAAGTTCAATCCCCGAGCCGACTTTCTCTTTTAACGACTCCTTTTTCTCGCTAAGGAGTTCATAATTGGCATCATTCACCCGAATTAAAAACTCTCGGCTCGATGGGGAATTAGTTACCACATTATCGACAATATGCGCGATAATCTCTTTTTTATCGAAAAATTCGATGGCGAATACTTTGCCGACGATATCGCAGACCACATCGCACAGACGCTCTTCCATACCGGTCTCGCGTGCGGCAAATTCCTTTTCCATTGCGGCTTTTGCCTCGGCAAGCTGCTGTTCCTTCGCCGCGTATTCCGCCTGCGCCTGCTCGTTCCCGGCTGCGTAGCCCTCGCTCTGTCCTGCGGCGGCAGCCTCCTCTTTCATTTTTTCCGCCTGCGCCGCTGCTTCGTCTAAGATGCCGCTTGCCTGTACTTCCGCATCCGCGATAATCTTGTCCGCCTTTTGCTGCGCCTCGGCAAGCATCGACTCGATGCTCGCGGCGACTTCCTCTTCCGAAGGCTGTACTGCTTCTTCGACCTCTTCCGCATCCGGCTCCTCTTCCGGCTCCGGCTCGTCGGAGAGCATCCCGTCCGAATGCACATACAGCAGAGGATTCCCATCGAAGTCAAGCGGCAGAAGGTAATTGCCTTCCTCGTCTACGGGAATGACCGGCAGCCCCTCTTCGTCCGCCTCGAGATTATCCAAAAAATCTTCCACGCGACGCTTTAGTTCTTCTTCCCGACGCTTTTCCATCTGCTCGTTGTATCGCTCGATTGCGGCGCTGATCCTGTCATTGGAGTCAATGATCTGCGTGCTTTCCACATCTTCCGGCACAACCTGTCCCTTAAAAACGCTATACAACGAGGTCGTCACCTCCGCCTCTCGATACGATGATCTCCGACGCATCCTCTAACTTACGGATAATGCCGACGATCTTCTGCTGCGCCTCTTCGACGTCCTTCATACGAACCGGACCCGAAAATTCCATATCCTCACGAATCATGGAAGCAAGACGGGAAGACATGTTCCTAAGCACAGCATCCTGAACCTCTTCGTTCGAACCCTTTAAGGCAATCGTCAGATCGGCGTTCTCCACATCGCGCAATACACGCTGAATCGAACGGTCGTCCAATAGAAGGATATCTTCGAATACGAACATCTTCTTGCGGATCTCTTCGGAAAGTTCCGGTTCTTCGACTTCGAGCGTTTCCATGATGCGTTTTTCCGTACCGCGGTCTACCGCG
>CAJOQZ010000218.1 GCA_905236585.1 uncultured Lachnospiraceae bacterium | reverse complement strand
TGGATTGTCACCTGCTGTCCGAGCCGGTCATTTAAGATCAGGTCGAATATCCGGTGCAGTTCCTCTTCCCGCTGATGTGCGATCGCCGTATCTTCGAGCGCAAGGCGCATCGTATGCGCCTCTTCAAACATAAAATCCGCATGCTTTAGGATGGAAAACAAAATAGAATTATACGCATCCACTTCCTCGTAGATGCTGTCCCGATACGCGGCAAAAACCACTTCGGGAGAAAAGTCGCCCGCAAGGTGATATTTTTCTACGATAACGACTTTTACCGGCTGGTCAAAGAAAAATTTCCGCCGGATGTCGTCTTCGAGTTTTTTGATGCGCCGCTTGGGAATGAGCGTGGAAAAATGCGCGTAAATTCGGACGTGGTCGCGGCGGACATTCGTGCTGATCCGCTCGATCTTCGTCTGCGCCAATACTTTTTTCGTATCGGCGTCTACTTCTAAATCCGGAAATACGTTAAAAAAATCTTTTTCCATCTAATCCTTCCAATGCAGCAGTTCTTCACGGAGCGTCGGCAGCAGTTCTTCTTCGGGCATCTTTTTCACCACTTCGCCGCGGCGGATCAAAAGCCCTTCGCCAATGCCTCCCGCAATGCCGATATCCGCTTCCTTTGCCTCCCCCGGTCCGTTGACGACACAGCCCATTACTGCGACCTTGATATCTAAATCAATGTCCGCCACCATCTCTTCCACCTGCGTCGCCAGCGAGATCAGATCAATCTGCGTCCGCCCGCAGGTCGGACAGGATACGACCTCAATGCCGCCCTGCCGCAAGCCGAGCGTTTTTAAGATCAGTTTTGCGGATATGATCTCTTCGAGCGGATCGCCGGTTAAAGATACGCGGATGGTATCGCCGATTCCCTGATACAGAATAAGCCCTAAGCCTAACGACGACTTGATATTGCCGGACTTGACCGTTCCTGATTCCGTGATGCCGACATGGAGCGGATGTATCGTGCTCTCAGCAATCAGTTCATGCGCCCGCACGCACATCAATACGTCCGAGGACTTGATGCTGATAACCAAATTGTCATATCCCATGTCCTCTATGATATGCACCTTATCGAGTGCGCTTTCCACAAGTCCTTCCGCCGTCACGCCATGATACTTCTCAATCAGTTCTTTTTCAAGAGAACCGCTGTTGACGCCGACACGGATCGGAATCCCCCGTTCCTTTGCCGCATCCACAACCGCCTGTATCCGCTCTTTTGCGCCGATATTGCCGGGATTGATACGGATTTTGTCCGCACCGTTTACGATTGCCGCAAGCGCCAGCCGGTAATCAAAATGGATGTCCGCCACCAGCGGAATCGTAATCTGTTTTTTGATCTCCGACAGCGCTTTTGCTGCTTCCTCGGTCGGTACGGCGCAGCGAATGATCTGACAGCCGGCAGCGGCAAGGCGGTTAATCTGCGCGACCGTGGATGCCACATCTTCCGTTTTGGTGTTCGTCATGGATTGGATCGCTATCGGGTTGTTGCCGCCGATAGTTATATTTCCTATGGTTACTTCTTTTGATGTTCTACGTTTCATAATTTTTTATACTACAATTTTATATATATCATTCGCCAAAACCACTAACATAAATAACATCAGCACCGCAAAACCGACAAAATTGATCTTGCCTTCGAGTTCTTCATTCATCTGCTTGCCGCGGATCACTTCCACAATGAAGATCAAAAGCCTCCCACCGTCAAGCGCCGGAATCGGCAGCAGGTTCATTACGCCTAAGTTCGCCGAAAGCAGTACAGAGATCGAAAGCAGGTTCATAATAACATACATAAGTCCGTCCGGCGCGGATGATTCATACGTATCGCCGATCACCTTGACGATGCCGACCGGTCCCGACACGTCGTTTAAGGACACCTGCCTCGTGATAAGCATCCGAAGGCTTTGGAATGTAATATAGATCTGGTATTTGATCTCATAAATGCCGTATCGCAGCGTCTCGATAACGCCGCCTTTTTCGTATTTCCTGCCGCCCTGTACGCCGAGCAGATACCTTCCGCTCTCTTCGTCATACTTCGGTATGATCGTCGTATGCAGCGTCTGTCCGTCCCGCTTATAAGTAACATCCACATCCACACCCGGATGCATATAGAGATAGACCGAGACTTCCCGATAAAAATGCACGCGATAACTGTTCAGACGGATGATCTCGTCGCCCTCCTGCAAGCCCGCATCCTCCGCCGGATAACCTTCCATGATGCCGCCGATGACCGGCGGATCAAATCCCATATTGGCGATGATCACAACCGCCATGACAAAGGCAAGAATAAAGTTGAAAAAGGGTCCCGCAAACACGATCGCCATTCGCTGCCAGACCGTCTTCTTATTGAAGGCACGCTCGTCATCGCTTGCTTCGTCCTCGCCCTCCATGACGCAGGCGCCGCCGAAGGGAAGCAGATGCAAAGAAAACGTCGTTTCTCCTTTTTTGAAACCAAAAACCCGCGGTCCTAACCCCAGTTGAAATTCATTCACCTTGACGTCGCACCATTTCGCGACGAGGTAATGCCCCATCTCGTGAAAAATGATGATGAAAGAAAAAATCAGAATCGCTATCAATATCTTCATTCACTTACCTCATATTCATTATGTACTGCCGACGCATTCCCTTTCGCCGGCTGCGCCGCCTTTTCCTGACTGCTTACGCGTTTACTGCGGCGTTAATAAAATCTATCGTCTCCGCTTCGGTCTTCAAAATCTCTTCTACATCCGGCGCATCAGAGAACGGCACCTCCTGCATTGCCTCGGCAATCAGTTCCGTAATCCGCAAGAACGGTATCTTCTTATCCAAAAACAACGCAACCGCCCGTTCATTTGCTGCGTTAAATACCGTCGGCACATTCCCGCCCGCCTCTAAGGCGTCATAGGCAAGATGCAGTCCGAAGAAAACTTCCATGTCCGGGCGTTCGAACGTCAGGGATTTCGCTTCGAATAAATTCAATCGATCCCCCGATAACGTCCGCCGCGTCGGATAATACAGGGCATACTGAATCGGCAGACGCATATCCGGTACGCCGAGCTGCGCGATGATTGCGCCGTCTTCGTACTCCACGGCGGAATGAATGATGCTCTGCGGATGGACATAGACTTCCACCTGCGCCGGATGCACGTCGAACAAGTGACACGCTTCGATAACCTCCAAACCTTTGTTGACCATGGTCGCCGAATCAATCGTAATCTTTTTCCCCATAGCCCAGTTGGGATGTTTTAAGGCATCCTCCACCGTAACATGCTCCAATTTTTCATACGTTCTGCCGCGGAACGGTCCGCCGGAAGCGGTAAGAAGGATCTTTTCGACCGCATTTTTTTCATTGCCCTGCAGGGATTGAAAAATAGCACTATGCTCGCTGTCCACGGGCAGAATCTTAACTTTCTTTTCTTTTGCCAAAGGCATGATGATGTGCCCGGCACAGACCAAAGTTTCTTTGTTCGCAAGCGCGATATCTTTACCGGCTTCTATCGCCGCAATCGTCGGT
>CAJOQZ010000217.1 GCA_905236585.1 uncultured Lachnospiraceae bacterium | reverse complement strand
GTTCCTTAGAACATTGCTTGAGGCTATGTATGATGAACTTCCGGCACCAAAGAAAAAGAAGTAGATTATTATATACGAGGTACGAATGGTAAATGGATATTATAAAAGCAGATAAGAATAGTTTTGAAGATGTTAAGAAGATTACACAAACTACAATTATGGAAATATATCCTAAGTATTATCCGCCGGGGGCAGTGGAGTTCTTTATGAAACACCATTCTGACGAAAGTATCGTTAACGATATAGAAGATGGTAAAGCGTATTTGCTGATAGATGATGGTGATGTTGTCGGAACGGTAACTATATCCGAAAATGATATAAACAGGCTTTTTGTGATGCCCCATTGTCAACACAAAGGATATGGAAGAACACTTTTAGACTTCGCTGAGAAAGAGATACTCAAGAACTATTCTTTTGTTGAGATGGATGCATCACTTCCAGCAAAAAGAATATATAGGAAGCGTGGATACAAGGAGACTGAGTATAATACTGTAAAGACTGATAACGGAGATTATCTCTGTTATGATGTTATGAGGTTGGAGCGATAACTCGGAATATAGGTTATTGCTCCTGAGCTCTTTGCAGGATCATTTCCGACATTTCCTTTGCTGCGGTAGACAGCTCATCAAAATCATGCGTAATGAGGCTGATCTCCATTTCCATTTTGGGATTGCTGGTTCCTCTGACAAGCTCATTAGGGATTGTGGATAGCATGAGCTCCGAAATGATGCCACGTCCGTTTCCTTCTTCAATCATATTGATCTGTGTGCTGGCAGCTTCTACAACAAGACTGTGAGACAGGTCGATGCTCTGACCGGTCAGTTGTTCCGAGAGTGAATCATGTGCCACGCGGCAGAGAACAAGATCCGAGGTATCCTTTTTCAGGTCGATCTTAACAGACTTATCTCTGTTTATGGAGATCATGCGGTCTTTCATCAGGAGCTTATGTGACAGTCCCATGTAAGGAGAAGTGCTGATGCCGATGTCTACCTGGTAGTCCATTACCATATTTTTCACTTCAAGAGGGGTGCCTTCAAGCAGCTCTACCTGTACACAGGGGAACTGCTTTTTGAATATCGGGAGAACACGTGACAGGATAAGTGAGGCTCCAATCGGTACGGTTGCGATGCGGACAGTACCTGCCATCATATGGTTTTCTTCATAGGCGGTCTGATAAAGACGATTTTCCAGATCCGCCATCTTATAAGCAAGGGATAGGATCTCTTTGCCTACATCCGTAAGGGTGAGTTTTCCACGCTTATACATTCATAAAGAAACTCCTCAGTTCAGCCATCTATTGAAGTACATGCCAGAGGATATTGCTGCTATTAAACCAACAGTATCTGATCAGAAACTTGATGATGAACTGTATAAGATAAAAAGAAAATTTGATAAAAATCTGAAACAAGAAAACTCTGAGATCATAAAGAATATTTCTGTTGGTGCCGCAACATTGGATGAATATGCAGATAGATTTAAGAGCCAGATAGAGCGGATTAGTGAAGCAAATAAAGCAGCACTTGCGGAATATGTGGCTCACAGGAAAATAATATTGGAGTTACTCAAGCAAGGCATTAGAGCAAACGATTTCGGAAAGTTTTCTAAGGTGCAATATATTTGACAGAAAAATACACTGACCATAAGGGATAGTGCTGTGTATGGATATATTATACTGTCAAACTGCCGAGTAGAATTTAAAATTTCAATTTAGTGTTGTAATTTAGCGAAAAGATTCTTTCCACAAACGAAGACAAATATAGTATAATAAAGTCGGTGCTGCAAAAAAGCATCGGCTTTTTCGTTGGAATGAGCATCAAGCGTGAGAGTTCATAGCAATACAAGGAATTGTGAATCATAAAAAATGTGAGGGATAACTATGGATTTCAAACTTACAGCATCCATGATGTGCGCAAATTACGGACATTTGGCGAATGAAGTTAAGTCGCTCGAGGAGGGCGGAATTGATTCTTTCCACATTGACATTATGGATGGCAGATATGTGGCAAATTACGCAATGTCGCTATGTGATTTGCAGTATATCCGCAGAGCGACGAATCTGCCGCTGGACGTGCATTTGATGGTGGAGCATCCGAATACGCATATCGATCTTTTTATTAACAATCTTCATAAAGGGGACACCATATACATTCACCCGGAGGCGGAGTATCATCCGTCGACAACCCTGCAGGAGATAATTGACGCGGGAATGGTTCCCGGGATTGCCGTCAATCCGGGCACAAGCGTGGAGAACGTATATATGCTGCTTCGCATTGCAAAAAGAGTGCTTGTGATGTCGGTTAACCCTGGGAATGCGGGGCAGATGTTCCTGCCCTATGTCGGTGAAAAATACGACAAACTTCTGGCGTTAAAAGACAAGATGGGATTCGAAATCTATTGGGACGGCGCCTGCGGGGCGGATAAGATTAAGGAATTTGCACCGAAGGGCGTAGACGGATTTGTCCTTGGAACGACGCTTTTATTTGGAAAAGGGCGTCCTTACGGCGACATTCTGCGGGAGATACGTGCGCTTAAAATATAAGGGAGTGGACGCGTGATGAAGGAGATTACGAAGCGTGCCGAGCGCGTCATGCTTTTGCTTTCCGGCGGAAAAGGCGAGCGGATCGGCGGAAATACGCCGAAGCAGTATATCAGCGTTGCCGGGAAAATGATCATTGCGCGCTGCCTTGAAAGGCTTCTGGAATATGGAAGATTTGATAAACTTGTCGTAGTCGCCGATGGACAATGGTCGGATGCGATTTGGAAAGTAGTTGAAGGGCTGTTTTCGAAAGACGAGGGTTTGGATAATAGCGCCGCAAACGGTGCGTTTTTTTCTCGTTTTTTTGGCTTCGCGGAACCGGGAAAGAACCGTGCTTTATCCATTTATAACGGACTGCGTTACGTTTCAACGGCAGTAGATGAGGATGCAGTCATAATGATCCATGATGCGGTGCGCCCCTTGGTGAGTGATGCGCAGTTGGAGGCTTGTTTTGCGGCGTGCAGAGAACATGACGGGGCAATGCCGGTTCTTCCTATGAAAGATACAGTTTATTTAAGCCGCGACGGAGTGCGGGTTTCCGAACTTCTGCCGAGGGATCAGGTTGTTGCCGGTCAGGCGCCGGAGGCTTTTGTACTTGGGAAATACATGGCGGCTTACGAAGCACTTATGCCGGATAAGATTTTTTCTGTCAACGGGTCGACGGAGCCGGCGATTCTTGCGGGGATGGATGTGGCAATGATTCCGGGGGATGAGAATAATTTCAAGATCACGACGCCGCAGGATTTGGAACGTTATAAGGAAATATGCCGACACGAGGTATAGTCTGAAAACTGTCTTGTTTTAGAGAGGAAATGCGGATGAAGGCACAAGTGCTGCGCCGGATCGGCGATATTCGATTGGAAGAAATTGAGAAACCTCGCCCGTCGCAAGGAGAGGTTCTTGTTAAAGTACGTGCTTGCGGCATCTGCGGTTCGGATGTTCCGCGGGTGTATGAAACGGGTGCGCACCGGATGCCGCTGGTGATCGGGCATGAGTTTTCCGGTGAAGTTGCGGAAGTTGGTGAAGGTGTTGAACCGAATTGGAGCGGGAAGCGTGTCGGAATTTTTCCGCTGATTCCCTGTATGAAATGCCCGCAGTGTCTGGCGAAGCGATATGAAATGTGCGAGAGCTACAACTACTTGGGTTCTCGGTGCGATGGCGGTTTTGCAGAGTACGCGGCTGTTCCCGTATGGAATTTGTTGGAATTGCCGGAGGATGTTTCATTTGAGGAAGCGGCAATGCTTGAACCCATGGCGGTCGCTGTGCATGCGATACGCAGATCGGGAATCCGGCTCCAAAATGACATGGAAGACAAAGTTTCTGCCGGTTCGGCGGCACTGCCGTTGGACAGCCCGATAGCGGTCTGCGGATTGGGAACGATTGGGCTGTTTGTAGTGATGTTTCTTATGGATGCCGGTTATTCGAATGTTTACGCGATCGGCAACAAGCCCCTTCAGAAAGAAAAAGCGGCGGCATTGGGGCTGCCGCCCAAGCACTATATTGAAGGAGGCAGTGACGGCTGCCGGTCGATGCTGACCCAGACAATACAACCGCAGGTATTCTTTGACTGTGTCGGCAAGAATGAGATTTTAGTTCGGGGAATGGAATGTGCGGCGCCAAACGGAACTGTGGTTGCGGTGGGGAATCCGGCGTCGGACATGATTTTTCCGAAAGAGGTATATTGGAAAATATTGAGGAAGCAATTAATGATAATCGGAACATGGAATTCATCCTTTACAAAAGAGGCTGCGGACGATTGGCATTATGTGCTGCAGCGGTTATCATCCGGCGGCGTGCATCCCGATAAAGTAATCTCGCACAGATTTGACATAGAAAATATGCAAAATGGTCTGGAGATTATGAGGGATAAAAGCGAGCCGTATGCAAAGATCATGGTAGGTTTTTCATAAAACGTGACAGGATAATCTGCGAAAGGAGGACACAATGGCGATTGCGCATGTTTTGAAAATGGAAGAGAAAAAAGGATATACGGTAAAAGATATCTATGCGTTGCCGGAGGGGAAACGGGCGGAATTGATCGACGGACACTGGTATGATATGGCGGCGCCGTCGCGAGTGCATCAGGATATAATAAGTATATTGACTTGGAGGTTAAATGATTATATTAGCAAGAAGGGCGGAAACTGCCGAGTGTATCCGGCACCGTTTGCCGTTTTTCTTAGTCACGACAACAAAAATTATTTGGAGCCGGATGTTTCCGTTGTTTGTGATCCGAACAAACTCTCTGACCGGGGATGCGAGGGCGCACCGGACCTTGTCATGGAAGTTGTATCTCCGTCAACCATGAGAAGAGATTACGCGCTGAAACTTTTCAAATACAGAGCGGCAGGGGTGAAGGAATACTGGATCATCAACCCCGAGACACGTGCGATCAACACATATTTGTTTTCGACGGATGAAGAGGAAGAAATTGCCGGTCAGATTACCTTTGATGAAAAATTAGTTTCGGGCTTATATCCGGATTTTGAAATCGTGCTGGCAGACTTATTATAGGTAGTAGGTGGGGATATGATTATTGAAGATAAAAGCACCAGAGATCTGATAAAAGATTTTTACGCTACGGCATTAAATGAGATCACGGAGCGCAAAAAAATGCTTGAAACGCCTGCAGATTTAGCGGCAAAAGAGACGGCGGATCAGATGGTACGAAAAGTTGAGGAGCTGCTGGCACTGCATATTTTAAGTGATGCGGTAACTGACGAATATCAGAAGTTATGTGATGGCATCCGGGAGAAAACTGCCAATATAGAAAAACTGTATGGGATTGATGTTTCAGAGGACAGTTTACAGGCAGTCCGGGAAGCACGTCAAAAGATGCGGGATGAATATGAGCACCAAAAATTACTGGAACAGGAGAAATTTGACGTTCGCCTTTCTGCGATGTCAGAAGAGGCAGAGGAAAGGAAAAAATTGTTGCAGGAGGAAGGAAATCAACGGATTGCGGATCTAGAAGCGGAACTAGAGGAAATGGTGCAATCGTTTAAGCAGAGTTTTGCCAGAGAACAAGCAGAGTTTGCATATAACTTAGAGCGCGAAAGAAAACTTGAGGCCGAAAAGCGTGCATTAGCGGTTGCGGCAAGAGAAGAGCAATTAGCGGCGCGTGAAAGCGAAATGGCTGAGAAAAAGGCTTTTTGTGAGGCGAGAATTGCGGAAATAGATGCATTGCAGGAAAGGGTGGATGGCATCCCGGCGCAATTGGAGGGAGCAAGAAAGGCAGGAATGAAAAAAGCGGAGTCACGCATGAACAAGGCGTATGGATACGAACAGGCGATCAATGAAAAAGACCGTGAGCATCGTATTGGCGCGTTGAAGGCGCAGTATGACCGGCTTTTAGAAAAATATGCGGAATTAAGGGAAGAGAAAGACGATATTTTACGTCGATTGGATGAATGCTATGCGCAAAGCCGAGTTCTGACAAGCGACACCGTGCGTTCGATCGGCGGGATCAATATCTTAAACGGAGGAATCGGTGATGACAGAATCTAATACGAAAGCGGAAATATTAGAAGAGTATCAGCACAGAAGACAGGAGGCAAAAGATAAGGGCATCCAGTTGCCGCTTGCGATTTCCGGCATGAATAAAAACAACAACAAAAGTGAGTTGTTATCGGCGTTGAAGAAAATAGATGAGGTGATGAAGAAATCGCAAACAGAAAAGAAGCAGCCGGAAAACAATCTGCAAACGGAGAAGGAAGGGCAGTTTGTATTTCAGATGCCGAAAAAAGAAAAGGCACCGGAAAAGAAAGATCCTGTGATTGCGGAGCGGAAAACGAAGGAGATTTGGGAATTGAATCTGCTGAATCAAGAGATTATCGAGAAAGTTCATGCGTTAGAGGAAGTGAAGGAACTTAAGAGGGAAGAAAACGGGGATTTGCTGGCGTTGCAAAGAGAACTTAGTGATTTTGCCTCAGAGATCAATCAAAAGCGCGAGGAAATGATTGCGTTGGCGCTGCAAAGAGAGGATTTTATCAAGAAAAAAACAGAGGAGTTGGCAAATAAAGAGCATTCCGACGAACAGGATATCGAAGTACGGAGCGAAGAAGCGGAGCGGGCAATTC
>CAJOQZ010000216.1 GCA_905236585.1 uncultured Lachnospiraceae bacterium | reverse complement strand
ATTTTACTGGATCGATGCGACAGGATTTGAACCTGCGACCTCTGCGTCCCGAACGCAGCGCTCTACCAAACTGAGCCACGCATCGAAGCGTCTTGTTACAACGCGAAATGTATTCTATCATAAAAAAATGTTAAGTGCAAGGATTTTTTACACATCTGTTTCTAAATCTATATCCAAATCCGCGAGACAGATGGAAAAATCCTCATATATGCCGACAGGGATCGCATCCGTAAAGGCATATGTCTGTGGGAATTCGTAGGCGGGCATGCCGTCGATTTCGGATAACTGGTACACATCTACCGAGTCATGGAACTGATCGACGATCCAGTACTCCCGGACGCCGGCTTCCTCATAGGCGTCGCGCTTGACCTTTTTGTCCTTGGAAGCGGTACGCTGGGACAGCACTTCGATAATCCAGTCCGGTGCGCCGACGCAGCGTTTCTTGTTGAGTTTGTCGTTGTCGCAGATGATCGTGATGTCGGGGACGGCGACCGTCGCTTCTTTGGTCGGCAGTTCCACGTCGAACGGTCCGGGGAACACGCGGCACTTACCTTTGTTACGCTTGATGTATTCGCCGATTACATATCCCATTTCAAATACGATTCGCTGATGCCGGATGTTCGGTGATTCCATGACATAGAATCTGCCGTTTACGAGTTCGACAGGGTAGCCCTCCGGCGTCTCATTATAATCCTCGACCGTGAAATGCGGATTATCGTCATCCTTTAGACGGACGCCGAGCATTTCGGCGTAGGCGGTCAGTCTGCCGACCATCCCATCGTTATGTGCAATTTCGATGAAAAAATCGCGCGTCTCAATGCGGAAATAATAGGCGAGCACTTCAAGGTTGTCGATCCGGGGGTATGTCTTCCCGTTGAACCAGTCGCTGAATGTCGTGTAACTGATGCGAAGGTCGTCGCAGACGTCGCGCCGGGAGCGGTCGTAGAGCGTCATAAGAAAACGCAGGTTGGCGGCGATTAGTTCCTTTGGGGATTTTTGTGTGGCAGGATACATAAGCAAAGCCTCCTTCCGCTGGGCGAGGGTCAAATAATTTTTAAGGATAAGGAAAAATGTCATCACGGTTATTCCGTAATTTTATATTACGATAAAACCGTAATTATGTCAATCCCAAAATTATACGTGATGCACAAAATTCTATCCTGTTCCTCACACGGAGATTTGTTTGTTCCCAAGAAATGATTGGATGAAAATTGATTTCCGTGCGTTCCTCGCCTTAGGTCTTTTTTTCTTGAAACAGAATTGATATAATAAGCGTCAAAGTCAATATTGTTAAGCGAAAAAGGAAACGAAAGGATAATGCCATGAATGAGAACATCACCAAACGCAACGAACTTCTTGCACAAAAGGTAATCAAAGGACTTAAATCCCGCAACATGACAGGCTACTACGCGGCGACAAAAGAGGACGCTCTAAAACAGGCGCTTGCGCTGATCCCGGAGGGCAGCAGCATCGCCATGGGCGGCGCGATGAGCGCACATGAGATCGGTCTGGTGGATGCGGTGAATAACGAAAAATACAACTTTTTGGATCGGGACAAGGCGGCTGACAAACGTGCGGCAATGCTCGCGACGTATGATGCGGATATTTTCCTTGCAAGCGCGAACGCGATCACGGAAGACGGCGTTATAGTGAATATCGACGGCAACGCCAACCGTGTGTCGGCGATCGCTCAGGGACCGAAAAAAGTCATTTTCATTGTCGGAATGAACAAGGTCTGTGACGACGTGGACGGGGCAATGAAGCGTGCCCGCAATGTTGCGGCGCCTATAAATGCGCAGAGATTCGGGCTCTCCACGCCCTGCGCGAAAACGGGTTCCTGCATGAACTGCAAGTCTCCGGACACAATCTGCTGCCAGTTTTTGATCACGCGGTTTTCGCGGCATGAGGGGCGGATTCATGTGATTTTGGTAAATGATATTCTTGGATTTTAGAACGTAGGAGATAAGGCATATGAATCGTTTATGGAAAAGGAAAACGGCGGCTTTTTTTCTTATGATGGCGGTAGCGATTGTCGGCGCGGCGTGCGGTTCACAGGGAGCGGTTCAGCCCACGGCAAAGGACGATCCGGCGGCAGCGTCGGAAGATGCGGCGGAAAAAGAAGCCATTCCTGCACAGGACGCGCTCGAGGGCGACTGGGTGATGGTGTATTATACCGGTCGTTCGGAGTATGAAGACGGGGAGACATACGAATATATCACCATGTGCGACGACCCGTATGCCAGCGAAGCCGAAATGCAGATTCAAAAAGAGGACGACCGTTTTTTGGCGAATTACCGCTTTGCAAGCGAATATGAGTCGAACAAGATCTACGGGAACGAACTCGTTTACCGGGAAAAGCCCGCGTATGAAGGCTGTGAGAACGAAGAATGGAGTTATACGTTTTCGCAGGTGTTTGAAGATGACAGCGAAATGTCGCTTGCCCTCATTGATGATGATACGCTGGTGACATATGAATGCTACGAAGATGAAGATGATGACGAGGACTATTATTACAAGTACGAATTGATAGGGACATATCTGCGAAAGGACTCGCCCCGGCTCGACAACCTCGAAGACCTGCGGTATTTTGACACGGTTACGGTATCGGATGTGAAAGGTCTGCTTGAGAACATAAAAAACAATACAAAGATCATTCTTGCGGGCGGAACCTATAATCTGTCGTCTGTTGACGGAAGCGCATTCAAGAGCAAATATGTGGACTATGAAAACGGACAGATTCAGTTTGAGGGCGTATCCAATCTCTGCATAGAGGCGGAAGACGGGGCGGACGTTCTTATCTGCGTTTCGGAGGCGTACTCGCCGGTGCTTTCCTTTATGGAGGGAGGCTCGAATATCACGCTTCGCAGGCTGACGGTCGGGCATGATGTGGAGCCGGGCTATTGTTCCGGCAGCGTCGCTTATTTTTCCGGCATCACCGGGATTGCCATTGAGGACTGCAAGTTGTACGGCAGCGGAACGTACGGCGTGGAGACGCAGTCCTGCTCGAATATCACCGTATCCGGCAGCGAAATTTACGAATGCACCTACGGGCTGGTGTCTTTAACCAATTCCGATTACATACAGTTCCGGGATTGTGAAATGCGTAATTCGAGCGATCTGTCCATGTTCGATTTAACCGGAAGTTTCGGCGTGTTGTTTGAAGACTGCAATATCCATGACAATGACTCATCCGGCGCGTATGAAGGGGTGTTCGTTCAAACGGATGAGTACGGCGACGTGATATTCAAAAACTGCGAGTTTAAGGATAATACATACAAGCGGTTCTCCGATTATTCCGTGACGCTGGAGCAATGTTCGGTGGATGACAACGTACTGAAAAACGAAAGGGATGACGCGCAAGGCTGACTGTTTGCGCTGCAGCCGCGCAATTTGCCTTTTCACCCAAAAAGTAATATAATGATGCAAGGGTCAGAAGCCTGTTCCCACCCGCGCTTGCGCAAAGGAGGGGACATGGCTTGATGACGTGCATGGAGCAATGTAGCGATAGTTACGGTGGAACAATGATTTTACGCCTTTTACAAGAGGTTAAAGAATATAAAAAGGACGTTTTTCTGACGCCGGTTTTTATGCTTCTCGAAGTGGCGATGGAGATGATCATTCCGCTTTTGATGGCGTCCATCATTGACGACGGCGTTGAGGCGGGCAACCTGCGGCATATTTTTATGATCGGCGGATGTATGGTCGTATGCGCCGGGATCGGCTTGTTCGCCGGTATCGAAGGCGGCAGGTACGGGGCGCGGGCATCGACCGGATTTGCGCGGAACCTGCGGCAGTCCATGTTTGAGAACATCCAGACATTTTCCTTTGCGAATATTGATAAGTTTTCCCAATCCTCGCTGATTACGAGGCTGACGACGGATGTGACGAATCTGCAGAACTCCTTCCAGATGATCTTACGTATCGGAACGCGCGCTCCGGCGAGCCTTATTGTGGCGATGCTGATGTCGTTTTATATCAGCCCTCAACTGGCGCAGATCTATCTGTGGGCGGCGCTGATCCTTGGCGTCGTAGTCGCGTTTATCACGGTGCGCACGAAAAAGATTTTCGAACAGGTCTTCAAAAAGTACGACGATCTGAATGCCTCCGTGCAGGAGAACGTATCGGGCATCCGGGTCGTAAAAGCATTCGTCCGCGAAGACTATGAGACGCAAAAATTCCATGCCGCAAGCAACAACCTGTACCGCATGTTCATCCGGGCGGAGCGGATGCTTGTGGGCATGATGCCGATCATGCAGGGCATGGTGTACGCGTGCATCCTCTTAATCAGTTGGTTCGGCGCGAAACTGATCGTATCGGATCATTTGACCACCGGCGAATTGATGAGCCTCCTTACCTACTGCATGAATATTTTGATGAGCCTGATGATGCTCTCAATGATCTTTGTCATGATCACCATGTCGATCGCATCTGCGGAGCGCATCACCGAGGTGCTTTCTGAGCGTCCGACGATTACGAACCCGGATGATCCGGTGATGGAAGTAAAGGACGGCTCGGTCGATTTTTCCCATGTCGATTTTGCATACGGAACGCACGCGGGAGGCGATGTGTTGTCGGATATCGACCTGCATATCCGATCAGGGGAAATGATCGGAATCATCGGCTCGACGGGCAGTTCCAAGACATCTCTGGTGAACCTGATTTCCCACCTGTATGATGTAAAAAGCGGCTCCGTTTCGGTCGGGGGCATTGATGTGAAAAAATATGACCTTGAGACGCTCCGTAATGAAGTGTCCGTTGTGCTGCAGAATAACGTGCTGTTTTCCGGGACGATTTATGACAACCTGCGCTGGGGCGATAAAAACGCCACCGACGAGGAATGCCGACAGGCGTGCAAATGGGCTTGCGCTGACGAGTTTATCGAACAGTTTCCGGACGGGTACGATACGTTTATTGAACAGGGCGGGACGAATGTTTCCGGCGGACAAAGGCAGCGGCTTTGCATTGCAAGGGCGCTCCTTAAAAAGCCGAAGGTGCTGATCCTCGACGATTCAACGAGCGCGGTGGATACCACGACGGACGCGAAGATCCGCAAGGCGTTCCGCGAGGCGATTGCGGGCACGACTAAGATCATCATTGCGCAGCGCGTATCGTCGGTGATGGATGCGGACCGCATCATCGTGATGGACGACGGGAAGATCGACGGCATTGGAACGCACGAAGAACTGTTGGCAGCAAACGAAATCTACCGGGATGTGTATGAGTCGCAGACCGGCGCCGGAAGCGGCGACTTCGACCAACCGGGAGGGGATTGATCATGCCGAGACCACGCGCACAACAGGTCAGCCGCAAAGACATCGCAAACTCAGCGGATACAATGAAACGGCTCTTTGCGTATCTGTTCCGTTATTATGGACTGCAGTTTGCCGCCGTATTCGTCTGCATCATCATTTCGGTGCTTGCGAATGTCCGGGGGACGCTTTTCATGCAGACGTTGATCGATGATTATGTGATGCCGATGCTCGAAAGCGAAAATGCCGATTTTACGCCGCTTTTACAGGCGATTTTGAAAGTGGCGGCGTTCTACTGCATCGGAATTGCTGCGGCGCTTACGTATAATCTGATCATGGTGTATGTCTCGCAGGGCGCGCAGCGGCGGTTCCGCAACGAACTGTTCGAACACATGGAAAAACTGCCGATCTCTTATTTTGATACGCATAAGCATGGGGATATCATGAGTTTTTATACGAACGATATCGACACGATGCGGCAGATGATCTCGCAGTCGATTCCGCAGATGATAAACGCGTCCTTTACGGTGGTTTCCGTGCTTGTATCCATGTTCATCTTAAGCGTGCCGTTGACGGCGGTCACGCTTTTGATGGTCGGCGTGATGCTTATTGTGACGAAAAACTTAGGCGGCAGTTCGGCAAAATATTTCGGTGCGCAGCAGCGGGATATCGCGGCGCTGAATGGCAACATTCAGGAGATGATGAACGGGCAGAAAGTCGTCAAGGTTTTCTGCCATGAAGAGGAGTCGATCGCGGAGTTTAAGAAATTAAACGATCAGTTGTTCGAAAGCGCGGACAACGCGAATAAATTCGCGAATATCCTAATGCCGGCGAACGCCCAGATCGGCAATATCAGTTATGTGCTGATCGCGGTGGTCGGCGGGGCGCTCGCGCTGTCCGGGATGACGGGGCTTACGCTGGGGAAACTCGCAAGTTTCCTGTCGTTTAACAAGAGTTTCAACATGCCGATCTCGCAGGTGAGCCAGCAGCTGAACTTCATCGTTATGGCGATGGCGGGCGCGGGGCGGATCTTCGGGCTTATGGACGAGGAGCCGGAGGTTGACGACGGCTATGTCACGCTCGTCAACGCAAAAGAGGATAACGGCGAACTGATAGAGTGCGAGGAGCGCACCGGCGTTTGGGCGTGGAAGCACTATCACAGCCAGGAGGGGACGACGACCTATACCAAACTCTCCGGCAGGATCGTCTTTGATGACGTGGACTTTTCCTATGTGCCGAATAAGCCGGTGCTGCATAATATCGTCATGTATGCAAAAGAGGGTCAGAAGATCGCCTTCGTCGGTGCGACCGGCGCGGGCAAGACGACGATCACGAATCTGATCAACCGCTTTTATGACGTCTCGGACGGCAAGATCCGTTTTGACGACATCAATGTGAATAAGATAAAAAAAGCCGCCCTGCGCTCGTCGTTAGGGATCGTTTTGCAGGATACGCATTTGTTTACCGGGACGGTCGCCGACAATATCCGCTACGGCAAACTCTCCGCGACGGACGAGGAAGTCGTTGCGGCGGCGCGTCTTGCGAATGCGGACGGTTTTATCCGCCGTCTGCCGGACGGGTATGATACCATGCTTTCCGGCGACGGAGCGAACCTTTCCCAAGGGCAGCGGCAGCTGCTGGCTATTGCGCGTGCGGCGATCGCCGATCCTCCGGCGTTGATTTTGGACGAGGCGACGTCTTCCATCGACACCCGTACCGAGAAGATCATCCAGGACGGAATGGACCGCCTGATGCGGGGAAGGACGACGTTCGTCATCGCGCACCGGCTGTCAACCATCCGCAACTCCGACTGCATCATGGTATTGGACGGCGGACGGATCATCGAACGCGGGAGCCACGAGGAACTCATTTCACAGGGCGGCAAGTATTATCAGTTATATACCGGCAAGGTGGTTAATGCATAATGGATTCATTAAAGTATAAAGGCAGATTAAAAGCATATTTCTATGCGCCGCTTTATATGACTGCGCTGTTTTTTGTCGCGAGCCTGATCCTTTCCATGTATGATCTGCGCATAGGCTCGATCAGCGCCGTGATCGTGGCGGCATATACGATCGTTGTATATATCCTGTTCCGCATTTCGCAAAAACAGATCGAACAGGAACTGATCAATTTTGCCACGCGCTATTCCACGGTGCAAAAAGAACTCCTCGAGCATTTTCAGGTGCCGTATGCGCTTTTGGATGACAACGGGAAAATCCTTTGGATGAATGAGTTGTTTATCCGGCTTACGTCGAAGGATAAAAACTACCACAAGTCCGTGACGTCGCTGTTTAAGGAGATTACAAGGGAGAGCCTTGACGCGGCAAAAGAGGACGAATTTGAGTACCGCATCATCTATAACGAATGCAATTTCAATGCCGTGCTGCGGCGGCTTCATGTGGAAAGGGACGCGAACGAGAACGACATGATCCAGATGGCGAGCGCCGATAAAGCGCCGCTGATTTCCCTGATGCTTTTGGATGAGACGGAACTTGTCAATTACAAGCGCTGGAACGCGGAGCAGAAACTCGTTACCGGTCTTGTCTATATTGACAATTATGAGGATACCGTCGAGGCGGTCGAAGAGGTGAAGCGTGCGCTGCTTTCCGCCGTCATTGACCGCAAGGTCGGCAAATATTTTGAAAAAACGGGCGCGATCGTCCGCAAACTTGAAAAAGATAAATACAACGTCTTTTTCCAAAACCGCTATCTGCCGGTGCTGGAAGAAGATAAGTTCTCGCTTTTGGAGGATATTAAGGCGACGAAAGTCGGCAACGAAAGCGAGATTACGGTCAGCATCGGCATCGGTACGGGAGCCGACACCTACAAAGAACTCGCGGAGTACGCCCGGGCGGCGATCGGGCTTGCCTTAGGGCGCGGCGGCTCACAGGCGGTCATCAAGGACGGCGAGGACGTATCCTATTACGGACTGCGGGGCAGAGAGGTGGAGAAGAATACCCGCGTCAAGGCGCGTGTGAAGGCGCAGGCGCTGCGGGAATTGATGAAAGGGTGCGGACATATCCTTGTCATGGGGCATCAGATCAGTGATCCGGATGCGCTCGGGACGGCGGTCGGCGTCTATGTGGCGGCGCGCGACCTCGGGAAAAAATGCCAGATCGTCTTGAACACGGTTACGGCGTCTTTGCGGACGTTTATTGATGATTTTACCAAAAGCGACCTGTATGCGGAAGATATGTTTTTGGAGAGTTATCAGGCGCTTGACGTATGGGACAAGGACACGCTTTTGGTGGTCGTCGATACGAACCGCCCGTCGAATACGGAGTGCCCGGAACTGTTGGAGCGCGGCGGACAGGTGGTTGTGATCGATCATCACCGCACGGGCAAAGAGCAGATCGTAAATCCGACGCTTTCCTATATCGAGCCTTATGCTTCGTCGGCGTGTGAGATGATCGCCGAGATTCTGCAATATTTTTCCGACCGCATACGTTTGGAGCCGGTGGAGGCGGACTGCATCTACTCAGGAATCCTGATCGACACCAACAACTTTATGACAAAAACTGGCGTGCGGACGTTTGAAGCGGCGGCATATCTGAAACGCTGCGGCGCGGACGTCACCCGCGTGCGGAAGATGCTCCGGGAAGACATGGACGCATACAAGGTGCGTGCGGAAGTCGTGCGGCGTGCGGAAGTCTACCGGGGGGCGTTTGCCATCTCCATCTGCCGGGGCAGGGAGTTGGAAAGTCCGACGGTTGTTGGCGCACAGGCGTCGAATGAACTGCTGAACATCATCGGGATCAAGGCGTCCTTTGTTTTGACGCAGTTCCATAATAAGATTTACGTGAGCGCACGCTCGATTGACGAGATCGACGTGCAGCGGATTATGGAGCGGCTCGGCGGCGGCGGGCATCTGAACGTCGCGGGAGCGCAGATCGCGGATGAAAGCGAAGAAGAAGTGATGCGGCGGATCGAAGAGACCATCGACAAAATGATAGAAGAAGGAGAGATCGTTTTATGAAAGTAATATTATTGCAGGATGTGCGCGCACAGGGGAAAAAGGGCGACGTGATCGAAGTTTCCGAAGGCTACGCACGCAATATGCTGATCAAGAAAAAACTTGCTGTGGAGGCGACGCCGAAGGCGTTAAACGACTTAAAACTCCGCCAGCAGAACAAGATAAAAGTCGACGCGGAGAACCTCGCGGCGGCACAGGAATTTGCCAAAGAGATCGAGGGCTGGAAAGTGGAGACGACGATCAAGACGGGAGAGGGGGACCGGGTCTTCGGCTCCGTATCGTCCAAAGAGATTTCCGCTGCAGTCAAAGCCCAGTACGGCAAAGAACTGGATAAAAAGAAGATTGTATTAGACGAGCCCATCAAATCCCTCGGCACGCATGAAGTGAAGGTCAAACTGCACCCGGAAGTGATGGCGACGATGGATGTGCATGTGAGCAGTTCGAATTAGTAAGAGCGACAGATGGAAGAGCAGGTAGTAACCCGGACGATGCCAAATTCTCCCGAAGCGGAGCAGTCGGTGATCGGGTCGATGATGATAGATAATGATGCGATTGCTTCGGCGACCGAGATTTTGACGAGCGAAGATTTTTACCATTCCCGCTTCGGCATGATGTTTGACGCGATCGCACAGTTGTATGAGGAACGGCAGCCGATCGACGTGGTTACGGTGCGGGAGCGGCTGCTTCAGAAGAATGCGCCCGCGGAGATAGCGTCGCAGCAGTTTATCATGGACGTCGCGCTGTCGGTGCCGTCGTCGGTCAACGTCCGCACCTATGCGCAGATCGTCAAGGACAAGTCCATGCTTCGGAAAGTCATCCGCGTCAATCAGGAGATTGAAAGCGAATGCTACGCCGCCGAACAGCCGGTGGAGACGATCCTCGATACGACGGAGATGCGGCTCTTAGAACTCATACAGGCAAAGGGCGTAAAGGATTACGTGCCGATCGCGGACGTGGTTTCCGACGTGCTGGAGGATATTGAAAAAGCATCTCACTTGCAGGGGAACGTGACCGGCGTGCCGACCGGATTTATTGATCTCGACTACCGGACGGCGGGGATGCAGCCGTCGGATCTGATCCTGCTTGCGGCGCGTCCTTCCATGGGCAAGACTGCGCTGGCGCTTAATATTGCGGAATATGTGGCGTTCCATGAGAATTTATGCGTCGCGATTTTTTCCCTTGAGATGTCGAAGGAGCAGTTGGTAAAACGTCTTTTGTCCTTAGAGTCGAGGGTGGACGCTCAGAAACTGCGGACCGGCGATCTCCAGGAATCCGACTGGGAAAAATTGGTCGACGGTTCGGCGACGGTGAGCGGATCAAAACTGATCATTGACGACACCCCGGCGATCACGGTTTCCCAGATGCGCAGCAAATGCCGGAAATACAAGCAGGAAAATGATCTTAAGTTGATCATGGTCGATTACTTGCAGTTGATGGAGACGTCGGGAAAAGAAGTATCGCAGCAGCAGAAGATATCTGATATCTCACGGGCGTTAAAATCGCTCGCCCGGGAGTTGAATGTGCCGCTGATCGCATTGTCGCAGTTGAACCGCGGCGTTGAGCAGCGGGAGGACAAGCGTCCGATGCTTTCCGACCTGCGTGACTCGGGGGCGATCGAACAGGACGCGGACGTCGTTATGTTCATATACCGGGATGATTACTATAACAAGGATTCCAACAACAAAGGCGTGTCCGAGATCATTATCGCCAAACAGCGTAACGGTCCGGTCGGAACGATAGAACTTGCATGGCTGCCGGAATATACGAAATTTGCGAATTTCGAGCGGCGGCATAAGGGAGATTTTTAGTAGCGTACGGAAATCAACTTTTATGTAGAGGACAAACGTTTCTTCGTGTGAGGTTAAGGCGTTGCCGCCGTCGAACACGAAGAGTAGTTTGTTCACAAGATAGATTGTATTTCTTTTGCTTTTGTGGTAGAATACATCCGATTTTTTGCAGAGGAGAATTTGTTCATTCATGGAACAGTATGTAATAAAAGGCGGCACGCCGCTATCCGGCAACGTGGATATCAGCGGGGCGAAGAACGCCGCGCTGGCGATTCTTGCGGCATCAATCATGACGGATGAGACGGTAACGATTGAAAATTTGCCGGATGTGCGGGACATCAACGTCATGCTCGGCGCGATGCAGGACATCGGCGCGATCGTCGACCGGGTTGACAAGCATACGGTAAGGATCAACGGCGCACATATCGAAGACGTCGCCGTCGATTATGAATACATTAAGAAAATTCGCGCGTCCTACTATCTTTTGGGGTCGCTTTTGGGAAAATACCGCTCCGCGGAGGTCGCGCTGCCCGGCGGCTGCGATATCGGGAGCCGTCCGATCGACCTGCATATCAAAGGGTTCAAGGCGCTCGGCGCACAGGTGGACATCAGTTACGGGCTGATCTCGGCAAAAGCGCAGCGGCTGGTCGGGAACCATATTTATCTGGACAAGGTGTCGGTCGGGGCGACGATCAACATCATCATGGCGGCGGCACTCGCGGAAGGACGCACGGTGATCGAGAACGCGGCGAAGGAGCCCCATGTCGTTGACGTGGCGAACTTCTTGAACAGCATGGGGGCGAATATCCGCGGCGCGGGGACGGATGTGATCCGCATTGTCGGCGTGCAGATGCTTCACGGCACCGAGTATTCGGTGATACCGGATCAGATCGAGGCGGGGACGTTCATGTTTGCGGCTGCGGCGACCCACGGCGACGTGATGGTGCGCAACGTCATCCCCAAGCACTTGGAAGCGACGACGGCAAAATTATTAGAAACGGGATGCGAGATCATCGAATATGACGACGCGATCCGCGTGATCTCCCGGAATATCCAGTTGCGGCATACGCAGGTGACGACGCTGCCGTACCCCGGATTTCCGACGGATATGCAGCCGCAGATGACGGTGGTCTTAGGGCTGGCGGCAGGAACGTCGACCGTGACCGAGAGCATCTTCGAGAACCGCTTTAAGTATGTTGATGAACTGCGGCGTATGGGGGCGAATATCCAGGTGGAAAGCAATATCGCCATTATCTCCGGCGGGGACCGCTATACCGGCGCGAGAGTATCAGCACCCGACCTTAGGGCAGGGGCGGCGCTTGTCATAGCGGGGCTTGCTGCGGACGGAATCTCTATCATAGAAGATATCCAGTACATCCAGCGGGGCTATGAGGACTTCGAGGAGAAACTGGCGGGCTTGGGAGCGATCATAGAGAAGACGTCGACGGAGCGCGAGATCCAGAAGTTTGTATTGAAAGCATCCTGATGGAGTATTGGGGATTGGAAGACGAAAAAACGCGATAGTCGCGGATGCATAAAAATATAATATAAAGTTGAGAAAATGAAAAGTGCTTGTATTTTTGAGATGCAGGTGCTTTTTTAATTTGTATAATAACGATTGGCAAACCCGACGGATGCGAGGGAATAGGGATAAATGATGATTTAATCATTTGATAATTTCAAATAAATTAAATCAGAATAAAAGCAGAACAAAAATTCGATAAAATTGAAATAGAAAATATATATTCGGGAAAATATATTCCGCGAATATATGTGCCGGAAAATATGTTCTTGGTGATGCGAGATACAACTAAAAATTTAATTGAGTACAAAATCAACTAAAAACCGAATTTAGTTGAAAAACCATCGACCTATCCGACGAAAGTTTTACGCAAAAAAATAAGCCTGAAATGGCTGAAAATGGACAATGATTCGCAAACCTAAACTAAGGCTTTTTTAGAAGGGTTTTTTCGGATTTTCGTCGTCGTTTTCGTCGTCGACGCTTTCTGTTTGGCGGACCCGTGTCCGTAATCAGGTGCGGTCGCAGGTTGCATAAGAAAGTTGTCCGAAGAACCTTGGATTGTAATTGTTCCGGCATTCGTTCTTCCGTTGTATCGGCTTCGAGGCTCATTCCGATGCGTTTTGCAAAGGTTATTATTGATAAGAGCAGCAGAAGCGTCATGCTTATATGGAGAACGTCGTCAGGGGATCTGCCCGGTGGAGCGCCGGAGCGTGCGTCTCCGGTGATTGGGCTTGTGCCCTGCGGCGGTGGATCGGGTGGAGGGTCGGGCGGCTTCAGGACGGCTTCTTCTTCCTCCAAAACAGCAACAATACGGGCAGTATTCCTCACCGTTTCCGAGTGGGAGCGGGTAGATGAGGAAACGACACCGCCGGCGGCAGCGGGCGCGGCGGCAGGTGCCTCCGGCTGCGGCTCGGGAGCCGCTTCTTCCGGTGCAGGAGCAGGCGCGGGATCAGGCTCCGGCACAACCGGGTCAGGCTCCGGCACAACCGGGTCGGGAGCGGGAGGGTCCGGTTCAGGAAGCAGGACGCGATACGTAAACGCATATGGAGAGAAATGCGTGGTACGGAAGGTGATATCGCTGCCTACAATGCAGAACTGCGCTCCGTAATTGGTAAAATCGGAAGCGGAACTGACAAGGGTAAATGGCTCAAAGTTTCCGTCATTATCAATGGAATAGAAGCCGATAGCGCCTTTTGCCGGGTCCATGCCGTCGGGCAGAGCCATAGTGACGTCAACATAGCCAAATTCCTCAATGATGCTTTCCTTTATATTCGGATTTGTCGAATAGTAGATTTCGTAGTAGTTGAGTTGGTCGTATCCGGTGATGCTGTTGGCGGAAAGAATGGATTTCCAATCAGCATCAGGGTCATCGCTGCCGGATACGTCGTCAATAATAAGGTAACGGTTGCCTAATAAATGCTGTGGCTGAACCGATTTAGGAACGATGGTTACTTCTCCACTGTCGGGGTTCACCAGATGATAATGGGGATCTGGGTTTTCAATAACGTCGACTGCCGCCTGGCCGCGAATCGATGAGTCGTTCTTATAAGTAGCGTAGATAATGACGCGTCCTTTTTTCAAGCCCCATGCCTTGCAGTCGTTATCAAAGATGACGAGGGAATTGTCGGAAACAGACCAATTCACAAGGGAAGAATCAGACGTATTCGTAGTGGTTCCGTCGTCCCAGGTGATGGTGGCGGTGACAGTGGTCGCTTCGCCGATCATGATGCCCTCGTCAGCGGAGACGTCGATGGAAACAGCGCGTTTTGTGATATTGTTAGGATCACGAACAAGGCGTGAACCGGAGGGAACAACGGTATTTGTGGTGTTATTGAATAGTTTCTGATAGGAATATGTTTTCTCCGTGTCACTGTCCAAGTAAAAATATCCTCCGCTGCTGGAACGGGGAAGTGAAACGAGGCTGGCGTTGCTTTCGCTGACTTTTGGCGTCAACAGCGTCTGAAGAGCGTTGCTTTCAAACATGTTTCCGACATTTGTTGCATTGCTTAAGTCAACCTGCGACATATTGATAAATTCTACATTGTATGAAAGACCGAAAAAGTGATAGCAGTTTACAACCGAATCCATCGGCGTGTTGATATTGATATACTCCAAGGATTGATTTTCACAAAAGATATGCGAAATATTTTGCGCTTTCGTCATGTCAAGCCCGGACAGGTCAAAGAACGTAACCTTGCTCATACTGCGGAACATACACTGGCAACCTGCTCCGGCGAGAACTTTCTCGGCAGAAAATCTTCCGTCGGCACTGCCGCATACAAATCTAAGAGACGTTATGTATGCGCCTTTGTCGTTGCCGGGCGCGTAGCCGGACGACGGATACCAGGAACTTAGAGCAGCAATGCCCGACCCGGTGGAAATGCTATCTACAGGATATGAATTCGATATCGTATCAATCAAAGTGACCTGATAATACTTCCCGTCAATCTTTGCCACGCCAAAAACTTCTTCGGGACCGGCACCGCCGGTATAGTAGCCAAGTTGTACTGTGCCGCTGATGCCCCTTCCGTCAGGTTTGTCATAGGGGGTTACCTTGTAGTAATCGCCGCCCCGATAGTCTTTGATCCAGTCGTCGGTGTCCGAATCCGTTGACGTCAGAATCCATTTTGCATAAAGAGTGATGTTCTTGCTGAGAGGAGTATTTTCAAAATCATATAACTGGTCGTCTTTGCAAGTCGAATCTGTGTACCAGCCGCCGAAATCAAAGCCGTCTGCCGCAGGGTCTTCCGGTTTTTCGGCATATACCGACTGCTGCGCATCTTCCTCATAGACCTTGGAATAGTTACTTCCGTGCCCCTGCAAATCAAAGGACACGGTAAAGCCCCAAGTAGCATAAAGATATAAGGTTTTATTGTCATCGGCATATGTGAAGACGGCGTCGTGATCGAAATCCCAAGGGTCGGTAAAAGAGGAATCCCGATACCAGCCAACAACGGTCAAATTGCAGTTGGAAGGCGTTGCCGGAGGCTCCACAAGCCCCCCGCCGGAAACGGTAGCGTTTGGAAATAAGATGTCATCTTTTGTAGACTCAAAAATAACGGTATAGTCTAATGCGGTCCACTTCGCGTAGACCGTAATACTTTCAGAGATGGCGGTATCTGGATCAAATTCAAAACCGGCGGTACAATCCGAAGTCGTATACCAGCCTGCAAAAGCATAGCCGTCTGCGTCAGGGTCGGTTGGCATGCTGACCTTGTTCCCTGCTGTTACCGATACCTCAATCGGGTCACCGTGCCCCTGCAGGTCGAAAGTGACAACAAAGCCGGTTGGCGACCATTTTGCGAACAGCGTGGTTTCTTCGCTGACCGTGTCGGAAGCAAAATCCCAGGCAGAAGTGCAGTCAAAGTCCTTAAACCAACCTTCGAACGCCCAGCCGTCAGCCGTTGGGTCAGGAGGACGAACAACAAGTGACCCGGCGGGAACAATCTGGTAAGCGATAGACTCGCCATGCCCTTTTAGAGCAAAACTAACGGTATAACCGCCCGTCCATTTTGCATAAAGCGTAATGCTTTCTGTAAGCGGGTTACCAAATTGGTACAATTCATCATTCATACAATTTGGAGTGGTGTACCATCCGCCAAAAACATAGCCGTCCAAAACGGGATCGGGAGACGGACGAGAAATCTTGCCGTCATCGTCAGATTCTTGTGGCGAATCAGGGGGGTTCGTCACGTCGCTGATGCTTTTTCCGGCAGGGAGATTCAGATCATAGGATACGGAATAAGTCGGCGTATTCCCAAGCAAAGGAATCCGGCGAAGCAGAGGTTCTTCTGCCGCAATTTCCGGTTCTTCCTCTTCTTCCTCATCCTCGGGCGCTTCGCCATCCCCGCCCGAACCGCCGCTGCCGCCGGAATTTGCGCTGCTGTCATCGCCGTCGGCAGAAGACAGCAAGCCGGAATCCGCATCATCAGTCGATTCCTCGCGGGGGAGCGCGTCAACAAGAGAAGCGACGATATCCGCGACGGAAAGAGAGCCGTTATAATCTGCCGGATTCAAGCCGAAGGCGTTCCAAAGAACCTGCATGGACAATGCCGCGGAAGAAGCGGCAACGGAGTCGTTGAGAGCCGTGATAAAATCGTCGGTGATCAAATTGGCGGCGCGAAGAGCATCGATATATATTTGCGCTGTGGTTGAATCGGAAAGAGCCGGAGCGGCAGAGTCTGATGAATTAGCCGGCAGGTTGTTTTGTGCATCAACAATCCGGGCGTTAATATCATTTGTCAAATTGGCTTTCACATCGGCAAAAGAGCCGGAGGCATCCGTATTGCCGGAACCGTCAGAAGAGATACCGTTATCGCCGCCAACATTTGTAGTGTTGGAAGGATCGGCGCCGCCGTCGGAATCATCTCCCAGATCAGCAGTAGAGTTAGAATTATCGTCATTGTTGCCGGAAGAAGGCATATTCAAAGGAGTTGATAATGGAATCAACGAAGAAGTTGACAAACGCATCAACGAACGTCGCGAAGACGAACCGACCATATCTCCGTCAGAAGAAAGCGCACCGTCGGAGGACGCAGAAATTCCAACATCAAAAGAACAGTCGCCCGTACCTGTGCCGACAACGCCGAAATCGGAAGAACTGATATTTCCGTCAATGGATTCGCCGGAAAGAGCAATATCCGCTCCGGAATCATTGGAGGAAGCATCTATGGAATTGTTGTCGGTGGAATCGGAACCGATACCGGAATTGTCGCCGGATTCTCCGTTTAATGCAGGAGAACCGCCGCCGGGAGAGCCGAGCCCCGTATCGCTGCCGGAGGATGCCGAGCCGCTTGCCGCGTTGCCGGAATCGCTGCCCGAATCGGAACTGCCGCCCAAGCCGCCGGAATCACCGGAAGACCCACCCGAGTCGGAACCGCCGCCGGAGCCTCCGCTCGAATCGCTGCCGGAAGACCCGCCCGAGTCGGAAGAGCCGCCGGAATCTCCGGAAGATCCGCCCGAATCGGAACTGCTACCGGAACCAGAACTGCTGCTGGAACTGCCGGAAGAATCGGAACCGCTGCCGGAACTGCCGGAGGAATCCGAACCGCCGGAGGATTCCGAACCGCCGGAAGACCCGCCGGAATCAGAACTGCTTGAATCAGAAACAGCCGGGGAACCATCATCTCCGGCAAAAACAGCCGTCGCCGGGATTCCACTAAGGAAAACGGAGACGGCAAGCGATATGGCGAAAAGACGAACTGACCTTTTTGCCATATGGATACCTCACACACACCAATGCAGGGATTCATAGAAAGAATCCCCATAAATATATAACTCGTCACCGCCCTTTGTGGCGGTGTTTCATTTTCGCAATTTCAACCAGTTCTTTTTTTTCAATGTCGGGAAGCCGCTCAAAATAGTAGAGCAATTCCTTTTCCAATTTAGAAAAATTCCGAAAACGCTGCTTGTTTATAGGCTGTTCGAAGTAATCAAGCATTTTTGACAATTCGTTATCGGAAGAACCTTTATCCGCAAGAGCATCGTTATCTTGATTATCGACAATATCCATCAAATTGTCAAGGGATATGCTGTAAAGTTCGGATATTTTGAAAAGGACGTCATATTTGGGGATGCGCCGACCGGTTTCATAATGGGAGTATGTTTGTCTGACAATCCCAAGGGCGGCAGCGACATAATCCTGCGTGTATCCGTGAAGTTTGCGTAATTCTTTAAGCCGGGCAGGAAGACTATTGCTTTCTCTCATGAATACCTACTCCATAAACAGCCGCCCGGACTGGACGCGTCTATGCGTGCCCGGACGGAATAACAACTATATATGATAAAGGGATATTAAAACGGATAAATAAAAAAACGTAGCATAATAGCAAAACAAATGTTAAAATATGTAGCGAAAAGAGCCGATATATGTTTTAACAATGAAAAGATGCATGTTACACGGAGGTAAAATATGCAGACGGCAATAATAGAACATAATTTGGAAGCAATGTTCGCGAACCGCCAGTTGAAGATTACCGGCGATAAGAAATCGAAAGCGGCGGAAAAACTTTCGTCAGGATATAAAATCAACCGTAGCGCAGATGATGCTGCCGGTCTTGCTATTTCGGAAAAGATGAGATGGCAGATTAAGGGGCTTGATAAAGCAACTACGAATACAACGGATGGGATTTCTGCGCTACAGGTTGGAGATGGGGCGCTTGGAGAGGTACAGGAAATGCTGCACCGAATGACAGAACTATCTGTTCAAGCGGCAAATGATACGAATACGCCGGAAGACCGTCAGCAGATTCAAAAAGAGATAAACCAGTTATTGACGGAAGTAGATCGCATCGGAGATACGACGGAGTTTAATACGAAGCCGCTATTTAAGGGCGCAGAGGAAGAATTATATGATACGACGACAGGGGGCGCGGTATCTTTGCAAAATGTTCCGTTTTCTGCGTTTACAATGAGTGATGTCAACCTAACGGGGCAGCCGTTTACGGCATCATCTTCCGCGGGTACGTTTAATCTCGCAGTTGCGATTGATTCCACACAGTATACGACCGAGTCCGGGCAGACGGCAAGAATGAATTTAGTATATGGAAGTGGAGCAACTTCACACCCGGATTTTCGATACAGTTATACCGACGCGGACGGCGTGACGCACAGCGGTTCGCAGAGGCTTGAGAATATGCAGATAGTTCCCGGAAGTTATTCAGATACGGTTATGGGGAATGGTCAGCATAGATATAGCAGAACATTCAGTTATGCGCCGGAGGATGGAGTGTCTTTTGAATTGAGACAACTTGTGACTTATGAGCCAAATAACGGCACATCGCAATATGCGCAGGTTCAATATCAAATAAAAAACACAGGGACGGAAACGGTAGACTATCAGTTGATGGAGAATATTGATACTGCATATAATAACAATGATCGTTGTGAAGAATATTATATGAATAATCAGAAGGTCAACAGATTTTCCTTCTACACAGAAGATGCGGATATTCTTGCAGCGGGAAACTCAAATGTGTATGATTTGAATACTCATTCGGAAGCATTAAATTTTTCAATATATAACGCGCAAAATGACCGATTGCCATTTTCCGAGTTTATAAGTACGGCTGCTGCAGATTCCGTACTCTTTGGAAGGTGGGGCAGTGGATTTTCATGGGATAGTTATGATGCGTTAAAAAGCGGCGCTACTAATGTCGGCGGCGGGATTGGGTCTACTACTACAAATGCTGATAAAATGTTTAGTCTGATATATAGCGGCACAGTCGCGGCTGGTGATAGGGAACGACATATATACCTGTACGGTGTTATGGATGCGGATCAGGATTCCAACGTAAATAATGTTCCTGTTGATCCCAGCAGTAGCCCATCCGAAAAAGTACACGTTCCCCGTGCGGATTGGTGGATTCAATCGGGCGCGACGCAAGGAAACGGAATGTTTATCGGTTTTGAAGAGATGAATACCGGAGTTCTCGGCATTCGTGGATTAGATGTAACAACTCATTTATCTGCGTCAGACGCAATCGAGCAATCGCAAGCCGCGCTGGATAAGGTGTCTGAACATCGGAGTTATTTGGGCGCACAACAAAATCGACTGGAACACACGGTCGCAATAGATAAGAATACCTCGGAAAACACGTCAGCCGCAGAATCTCGCTTACGCGATACGGATATGGCGGATGCTATGGTGGATTTTTCAAAACATTCCATATTGGAACAGGCAGGGCAGTCCATGCTTTCACAGGCGAACCAAAGCAAGGATAGCATAATGCAGTTATTGGGATAGGAAAAATGGAACCGGCAAGAGAGCGACATTCGTCAAAAGGTAAAGATGTCGCTTTTTTTTCGAATAAAGTAAAATGCACATACATCCATCTTGGAATGCACGCTTTACATCGCGACTATCGTATGATAATATCTATACATGACAAATGATGTATTCGATAAGGGGCTATGAATATACTCGACTATACTACTTCCGGCGGGAAGAACCTAATAATGGAATATATTAATTCTCAGCCAATTAAGGATCGGACATTATTGTTGGAGACGCGAAAGTATATCCGTGATAAAGGAATGGCGGCTTTTTCCATATTGAACGTTCGGCACCTGCGAGGAAAACTTTACGAGATCAAGGTTGAGCAAAATCGGGTTATGTATGTGGTCGCGGATATGGATACCGTATATTTTTTGCATATTTGCAAGAAGCAAAAAGGAAAAGCGGAAAAAGTCGATATAGATAAAGCGATAGCGCGGGCAAAAAATGAGGGATTAATGTGAGGGGATAGTATGTTTGTAATGAGTGATCCGATAGAGGAAGATAAAGAATTGAATGAACTGATTGCGTCAAACCCCGAGGCGGCGGAAGTGCATCAAAACTTTCAGGCGGAAATGGAGTTTAAGGCAAAACTTCAGGCAATCAGAAAAAAAGAAGCGCTGACACAAAAAGAAATCGCGCAACGCTCCGGTTTGTCACAACAGGCAGTCAGCCGCGCCGAACGTGTGCAGGGAACAACGTTGGAAACGGTAATCCGTTACCTTTCGTCCATGGGCTATATACTCGGAATTGAAAAGGTATAATGTATGGAAGAAAAAGGGAACTGCAAAAAGCAGGATTCTTTAAGCCGTCGCTTCGCCTTTAATACAACGATTGATCCATTCGTCGCGAAGCCCGTTTGTGGAATGGGCATGCTTGTCATAGAATGTAAAAATCATCCATTATAAATGTTCCGCATTCGCTACAATGATATCTTTGTATTTTAAGATCGATATAAAAAGTTTACCTTCGGATTTTGTATCACGTAAAAGATTATGATTTGCAGAATGTTTATAAAGCCGGCTCTTGCTATGCTAACATTCTGGATTTATATCTCTTTACAAACACGTCGTAATTTCCAGCCCGCTCTGGCGGCTCAAGTCGATGATCGAGCCGTCGTCTTTTTTCACCATCGGTTTCGACAACTTATTGCTGTTGATATAGGCAACCGTCGCGGAAGAGCCGTCGCTTAAGATGACGCGATTGTTAAGGTAAGCCTCGGCGATATTCGACAGGAAAGTCAAGATATACTGCGGCTTGTATTTGTTGTAGCCGTCATGCTCGAACGCGGCGATAACCTGAAAAGCCGACATGGGCGCACGGTAACTGCGCGTCGCCGTCATGGCGTCGTAAACGTCCGCAATCGCAATCACGGCAGCATAGTCGTCAATCTCGTCGCCGGGAAGCCCTTTGGGATAGCCGGTGCCGTCATAGCGCTCATGGTGCTGCAAAGCGGCGTAGAGAATCGCCGGTTCGATATGGGGAACCGTTTTCAATAATTTATGACCGAGTTTCGGATGCTCCCGGATCATATTGAACTCTTCGTCCGTTAAAGCCCCGGTCTTGTTCAGCACTTCGTCGGGAATCTGCGTCTTGCCGATGTCGTGCAAAAGACCGGCGAGCGTCAGCGTGTTCAACCGCTCTTTGGGCCATTTCAGCCACTTGCCGAGCGCCCGCGCAACCAAAGCGACGTTAACGTTGTGCGCGTACACCGAATCGTCAAGGGAGCGCATATTATGAAGCATATCAAACAACTGCATGGACGTCTTGGATTGGAACAGCGTCTCCGCGTTGCGCAGAAGATCCGTCTGGTTGATCGAAGACCCCTGTCCGGCAATGATCTTGTCAAACGTTTCCTTCAGGAAGGCGATATTCTTCGAATAATTCAACTGGAAATCCTGAAAAACAGGGTCTCGCTTCAACTTCTGGGAATAGGAAATCGTTTCGTTGTTCGGGATGATCTCTTCAGTTTTTACGGGCGCGGGTTCCGGCTCTTTTACGACCTCGACAGGCTCCGGAGCCGCGGGTGTAGGTGCGGGTGCTGGTGCAGGCGCTGGTTCGTCTACTTCAACAGAGACCTCGGCAATCCGATAGAAAGACATCTTCGCGATCATCTGTGAATTCAGCGTAGTCCCGGCACTGGCAATGGTCTGTCCCTGCTTGGTGATAACGTCCTTTGCGACGATCATTCCGGATTTCAAATCTTTTGGTGCAAGCTGCTTCATTTTCTCTCCCCATAAAAATGTACAAAGTATCAAACTAATTATAAATAACACTTTAATTTTTCGCAAGCATTTTTAAGAAAAACCGCAAAAAACCGCCGCCCCGAGATTCGAAGCGGCGGAAATTGCCGAATAACTTTAAGATGTCGGCAAAAAAGAGCGGCAGACTCAAAGAATCTTTTTCAGATCATCCACTTTGTCCAAATGCTCCCAAGGCAGGTCGATGTCGGTTCTTCCGAAATGACCGTATGCCGCAGTCTGGCGGTAAATCGGACGGCGCAGGTCAAGCATCTTGATGATGCCCGCCGGACGCAGGTCGAAGTTTTCACGTACGACTTCCACTAATTTGTCGTCCGAAATCTTACCGGTGCCGAACGTATCCACCATGATTGAGGTCGGCTCTGCAACACCGATCGCATAGGAAAGTTGGATTTCGCAGCGGTCTGCGATGCCCGCGGCAACGATATTCTTGGCAACGTAGCGCGCCGCGTAGGCCGCCGAGCGGTCGACCTTCGTGCAGTCCTTGCCGGAGAAGGCGCCGCCGCCGTGACGCGCCATCCCGCCGTAAGTGTCGACAATAATCTTACGACCGGTAAGACCAGCGTCCCCGTGCGGCCCGCCGATGACAAAACGACCGGTCGGGTTAATGAAAAATTTGGTTTTATCGTCTACAAGTTCCGGCGGCAGGATCACGTCGAATACATGCTTTTTGATGTCGGCGTGAATCTGCTCCTGAGTTACGTCTTCCGAATGCTGCGTAGATAAAACGACCGCTTCCAAACGCTTCGGCTTTCCGTTTTCGTCATATTCCACGGAAACCTGCGTCTTGCCGTCGGGACGGAGATAATCGAGCGTGCCGTTTTTACGCACTTCGGTCAGACGGAGCGCAAGTTTATGCGCCAGCGCGATCGGATACGGCATATACTCCGGCGTCTCGTTGGTGGCGTAGCCGAACATCATGCCCTGATCGCCGGCGCCGGTGTCGAGGTCGTCCGTAAGTTCGCCCGCCTTAGCCTCCAGCGCTTTGTCCACGCCGAGGGCGATGTCGTCCGACTGCTTGTCGAGAGCGACAAGGACGGCAATCTGATTGCCGTCGAATCCTTTTTTGCCGTCGTCGTAACCGATCTCGTTGACCGTCTTGCGAACGATTGCCGGAACGTCTAAGTTTGCCTTGGTAGTGATCTCGCCGGTTACCAATACAAAACCGGTGCAGGTTGCCGCCTCGCAGGCGACGCGGCTCATCGGATCTGCCTCCATGCATGCGTCAAGCACGGCGTCGGAAATGGCGTCGCAGATTTTGTCGGGATGTCCTTCGGTCACGGACTCCGACGTAAAAAGTAATTTTTCCATCATGTCCTCCTTTTTTGGTTAGATAATATGTTAAGAACCAACCCTCGAAAAAGGACTTTTTATGAAAAAATCCGCTTGTTATAAGCGGATTTCGTGAAAGGTCAAAAAATCCTCTTATTGTTCGATTACTCGCTCAGGATGGCACCTTCCCGTTGCAGGGGTTGCCGTGGCTTCTTCGATCCTATGTATCTCCACCACTCTGAATAAGAGATTGTTGATTCTGAAGTTGTACGCGGAACCTGTCCGCATTTATAACATTACACCGTGCGCACCGGATTGTCAACCAAAACTTGAAAGATATGCGCATTTCCTGTAAAATGAAATGCATGAAGATCAAATATCGTATGGCGATTGCATTGTTTATCATGGTGACGCTCCCGATCGTGCTTGTGATCCAGTTTTTTTTCCAAGAGGGGGACGGGCTTTTGCATCTTAAAATGGCGCCGGAGATCATGCTCAGCGCAAGCCAGCAGCGGGTGGCGGACTATCTGGTGTCTTCTTTCCTGTTGATTGTTTTTACAATCTCCATCCTCCTTTTGTGGGTGTACCACGGGGTATCCGCCCGGATCGACCAGTTGGCGAAGGCGGCGGACAATATCCGGGAGGGGAATCTGGACGTGGAAGTAAATATCCGCGGGAAAGACGAACTTTCTGTTGTGGGGGATGCGTTCGAGGAGATGCGTCTGCAGTTGAAGGCGGATGCGCAGGAGAAAATTGCCGCGGAGAACAATCAAAAACAGTTGATCTCGAACATCGCCCATGATCTGAAAACGCCGTTGACGGCGATCCGGGGATATGCGGAAGGCTTGCGGGACGGGGTGGCGAATACCCCGGAAAAGCAGGATGCGTATCTGAAAACGATCCAGAGCAAGGCGGAGGAGATCGACCGGCTCATCAACGAACTGACGATGTACTCCAAACTGGACATGAACAACATCCCGTACAATTACCGGCTTCTGTCAGTGGAAAAATATTTCATGGATATTGCGGAAGAACTGGGGATGGACATGGAAAGCCAGGGGGTGGAACTTGTTTTTAACAACTTCGTTCCGAAAGAGACGCTTTTGATTGCCGACCCCGAACAGTTAGGACGCGCAATCCACAACGTGATCTCCAATTCGGTCAAATACCGGGGCGAGACGCCGCTTAAGATTCAGCTCCGCGTCAAAGACGTCGGCGATTTTATCCAGGTCGAGATCGAGGACAACGGCAAGGGCATCGCGCCCGACGACATGCCGCATATTTTTGACAGGATGTACCGGGGGGATGCTTCGCGGACGACGTCGGTCGGCGGCAGCGGAATCGGGCTTTCCATTGTGAAAAAGATCGTCGAAGACCAAGGCGGGCAGGTCTGGGCAACAAGTGAGGAAGACGTAGGGACGGTCATCTATTTCGTTTTGCGAAAATATGAGCCGCCCGAAGAAATGCAAAGTGAGGGTGCAAGTGAAGAGAATACTGGTCGTAGAGGACGAAGAAGCCATCGCAGAACTGGAAAGGGACTATCTGCAGCTGAGTAATTTCGAGGTCGTCATTGAAAATGACGGGACGAAAGGCCTTAAGCGTGCGCTGGCGGAAGAGTTTAATATGTACATATTGGACGTGATGCTGCCGGGGACGGACGGGTTTGAGATCTGCAAGCGAATCCGCGAGGTGGAGAACCGCCCGATTCTGATGGTTTCGGCAAAAAAAGAGGACATCGACAAAATCCGCGGGCTTGGACTCGGCGCGGACGACTACATCACGAAGCCTTTTTCGCCGAGCGAACTTGTTGCGCGGGTAAAAGCGCATTTGGCGCGGTACGAGCAGTTAGTCAATTCGACCGTGGCGGTCAACGACATGCTGACGTTCCGGGGGCTTCGCATGGACAAGGGCGCAAAGCGCGTCTGGGTGAACGACGTGGAAAAAAGCCTCCCCGGCAAGGAGTTTGAGATTTTGGAATTTTTCGTGGAGCATCCGAACCACGTCTATTCCAAGGAGGAACTGTATCGCGAGATATGGCAGGATGAGCCGCTGTCAAGCAGCGACGTGACGACGGTGGCGGTGCATATCAAAAGGCTGCGCGAAAAAATCGAGATGGACAAGGACAACCCGCAGTATATCGAGACGATATGGGGGGCGGGGTATCGGATGAAAGTATAGAAAAATCCCCGTTTGCAAAAATGCTTCACAGCCGACCTTCGAAGGGCGGCTGTTTTCATGTGTGGAGGGTGCCGGTGCTGTAGACCTTGCCGGTCAGGATTTCGTTGTCGAATCCACAAAAATGTGGATTTTCCTTGTGCTTTCGTGGTATAACAGCTGCAGAGCGCCTGTTATCGCATACGGTCGTCAAACAGAAATAAATTTCTGTTTTCCTCGTCGCTAATGTGGTATAACAGGCTCTGCGAGCCTGTTATCTCGTAGCGTCGCCAAATAAACACAAGTGTTTACTTGGCTCGT
>CAJOQZ010000215.1 GCA_905236585.1 uncultured Lachnospiraceae bacterium | reverse complement strand
GTTCATAAACCTGGTCGCGTCGTTCGACATATAGACAAAATCACAGATCGATGCAAACACGGAAAGCGCTCCGCCGCATCCTCCGAAAATGCCGAGCACCTGCGGGATCACGCCGCTCGCTCTCGACGCAATCTTATAGAGCATGCCGATAGATTCGATCGCATCGACCGACTCCTGCAGCCGGACGCCGGTGCTGTCTATAAATCCGATGATCGGCGCACCCATTTTCACCGCCATATCATAGATCATACGGATCTTTTTCGCATGCATCTCTCCTATCGAACCGCCCAAAACGCTGACATCCTGGCTGTAAATAAAGACCAGATTGCCGTCGATCAGTCCGTGTCCGATGATTACGCCGTCAGACGGTGTCGCGGACGGATTCATGTTAAAATCCGTTGTGCGGCTCGTCACCATCGACGACAGTTCCACAAAACTGTGGTCGTCGAGCATATCCTCGATACGCTCGATCGCCGAAATACTACTCATAACTACTCCCTTCTTATTTATGAAAAAGATATTTTAGATCTCTACACTAAGCGTTTCGTTTGCTTCGGCTTCCGCCTGCAGCTTAAATTCCTCAACCTGTACCGGGTTAAGCGTCGGCAGGTCGGCAAGGCTCGCCACCCCGAAGGACCGCAAAAAATCCTCCGTCGTCCCGAAAAGCATGGGTCGTCCCGGTGCTTCCAACCGTCCCAGTTCTTCGACCAGATGATACTCCACCAATTTGCTGACCGCATGGTCGCAGGATACGCCGCGGATCTTTTCGATTTCCGCTTTCGTCACCGGCTGCTTATAGGCGATAATCGAAAGCGTCTCCAAAAGGACATCTGTCAACGCCTGCTTTTTCGGCTGCTTGGCAATGCGGATCAGATATTCGTATATTTCTGACGCCGTACACATCTGATAGGCGTTTTCCAGTTTTAACAAGCGGATGCCGCGCCTTTCGCGTTCGTATTTTTTTGCCAGCGCATCCAGTTCTTTTACCGTATCTTCTTCGCTGATTCCAAGCGCCCCGGCAATCCTCTCTACTTCAACGGAGTCGCCCATGGCAAAAAGGATGCCTTCAATGATGGATGCAAGGCGGCTTTCCGGCAGCCCTGCCGCTTCGTCCGCGCCGGTCATATCGATTTCCGTTCCATCCGAAGCATCTTCCGCCGAAAAAGAACTCTTGCCCGCATCTTCCGCCGCTAATGTCTCGTATTCTTCCAAGCATCCCAGCAGCGCCAGCCGTCTTCGAATGACGGCAAGCCTCGCCCGGCGGTGTTCCTTGCGGTTGTAGGGCCGGCTACGCCGCCTGAAGTTGTGACTCGATCTTGATATCATCGAAAATATGCTCCTGCACGATTTTGATCTGACCGAACCGGATCATTTCCAATATGCATAAAAACGTAACGATAATCTCGGTTTTGGTGCTCTGATCCTCCAATAACTGCCGGAAGGAAAACGTCCGGTGGCTTGCGGCAAACCCTTTCAAAAAGAGCATCTTGTCGTCCATCGAAACCTCTTCCTGCTTGATCTGTCCGAACTTGGAACGGATCGGATCGATCCGCCCTTTTTCCCGGCGAAGAACCGCCTGGAATATATTATTCAAACGGTTCAGAGATATTCCGCTCATCAACTCGCAGACATCCACCGGCTCCTCGTAACATCTTACCTCGTCCGGGATCGTCGGATTTTTGAACAGGACATGATCTGCGTCCACCTGCTTGTCCCGCAGTTCATACGCAATGTATTTATACATTTTGTATTCGAGCAGCTGCTGTACAAGTTCGGCGCGCGGGTCTTCCTCTTCTTCGTCTGGCTTTACTTCTTTCGGAAGCAGCATCTTCGACTTGATGGACAAAAGCGTCGCCGCCATAACTAAAAATTCGCTCATGACGTTCAAGTCCTGCCGCTTCATTTCGTCTACGTATTCCAAATACTGGTCGGTGATCGTAACGATCGGAATGTCGTAAATGTCCACTTTATTCTTGTCGATCAGATGCAAAAGCAAGTCCAGCGGTCCTTCAAAAACCGGCAGATGTACTTGTAATTCCATAAAAATATCTCTCCTCGCTTATGCTCACTTTCGTGCAAGCACAAATTAGAGTGTGCATCAATTTTTATAGTGAACGGCAAATGACGCTAACTATAATTTTGCGTAGCCGTAGCCGTTCACCATCGCCTCGATCGGAATCCCTCTGCGGCAATACGGACAGTCTAACTGCGCAAACGTCGCATACCCCGGGAAATCCTGCTGGTCAAAAAGAGAATATACCTGAATCCCGTTGACGTACTGCATCGTGGAGAAAATCGCGATGATCCCTTTTACCGTGCCGCCGTAATACTCGATACATTCCATGGAACGCCGTACCGTCTCACCGGTCGTCATGGTCGCAACCATGACAAGGACGTTTTTCCCTTCGATCGCCGGACGGATGTTCTCACGGAACATAAACTGATGGATTGAGTTCTCCTCGGGCGCCGCCACATACATGGTCTCGTGGCGGTTGGTCATATGAAAATCGCTTGCTTCGATTTCCTGCGCCAAAAATCCCGCAATCAATTCCGTACCATCCAAGCAGACGATGGAATCTACGACATCAACATGGTGCAAAAGTTTCACTTTCAGACTCTTCGCCGCCTCTTCCGCTTCCTTGACGCGTACTTTCATACGGGTCACGTCAATGTAGTAATTGATGTGGGACTGACTCGTCGCGAAATGCCCCTGCGTCGCGTTGATCATGACGCTCTTGTCATCCCGTGATGAGAATTTTACCATCCTGTCTCTGATGGAATCCATATTGCTGCCCTCCTTGTAATAAATTGTCTATTTCCCTGTCGAACCGAAACCGCCGCTCCCCCGTTCGGTATCGGTCAGTTCGTTTACTTCTTCAAAATCCACCGTCAAAAACGGACAGACAATAAGCTGCGCGATCCGCTCGCCCGGAGCGACGATCCGCGTTATTTCGCTGTCATTGTGCAGCGCCACCTTGATCTCCCCACGGTAATCCGCGTCAATGACCCCGACACAGTTTGACGGACGCAAGCCCTCCTTGGCGGCAAGGCCGCTCCGGGCAAAAATACCGCCGTAATACCCCTCCGGTATCGCCGCCGAAAGACCCGTATTGACCATTGCCGTCGTATGCGGCGCTATCTCTATCTTAGTATCGCCGTCCGCGCACAGGTCATATCCC
>CAJOQZ010000214.1 GCA_905236585.1 uncultured Lachnospiraceae bacterium | reverse complement strand
CGAAGACGCGGCAAAGGGACAGATAAGGGAAGATGATGACAGTAGTAATATGTGATGACGCAATACAGGCGCGGCAGCTCCTCCGGCGCTACATTCAAAAAGAAGACGCGGACGCGGCGGTCGTTGAATTTGAAAACGGAGCGGATCTGCTGCGGTACTACGGACAAAAGCAGCCGTTGGACATCCTTTTTTTGGATATTGATTTTGCGGACGAGCCGGACGGAATGGAGACGGCAAAACAAGTAAAGAAATTATCCGCCGCGGACGGGAATCCGTTGCTGTCGCTGCCGCTCATTATTTTTGTGACCGGTTTGCCGGAGCGTATGCCGGAAGCCTTTTCGGTGCACGCGTTTTGGTATATCGTAAAACCGCCGGATGAGAAGCAGTTTCGTCTGATCTACCGAAACGCGGCGCAAGCGTGCAAATCCTTTCACAGCGGCGTCATAAAAAAGACGCTGATTGAGGTCGCCGCAAACGGGAAGACGCGGCTGGTGCCGGTGGACGAGATCCGCTATATCGAATGCAGCGCGAGGAAAATCCGTCTGTATCTGGACGGCAGATCCATCGAGTATTATGGAAAAATGAAAGACATTCAGGCGAAAGTCGACGCATCTTTTTTTCAGACGCATCGCAGTTTTATCGTGAATCTTTCGTATGTGTTCGACTATTCGCGCACGCAGGTGGAACTTACGGACGGAAGTCTGGTACCGATGTCAAAATATAAGTATAGGGATTTTATTGAGGCGTATATGCGCTTTTGCAGGGGATGATGCGGGGCGCATTGCTTGTTTCATGAGCGGCAATCGTGCAGGCGGAAATCGTCCGGGGGAGGTTCGTCCTGCGGGTATGATTGCTCCGAGCCGACCGTAGTGTGACGAAAAAATGCTCGATTTGGCACGAATAGTGACCTTCTGATACATATACGGAACCTTCCGTTACATAGGGGTTATGTTCGTTTTTTCATAATCCGAAATGCTTTATGTAAGGCAGGGAAGCATGTTGATTTCAAGGAAGAGTTACACATTCTTTTTTGAGTCATCGTGCTTGTTTTTTACGGAAGGAGAATGGTTATGATAGGCACAGATTACAACAGCATCTACAACGCGTATTTCAACGCGCAAAACCAAGCGAAGAAGACAAAAGGCGCGGTCGGCGACAAATCGAAGATGTCGAAGAACATGGAGTATTTGGCAAAGGCAAAAGCAAACGGCGCTAAGCGGACGGCGCAGACGAAGGCGTCATCCGGCGCGGCTGATGCAGCGGATGCGAAACAACATTCCGATAAAACGGCAAAGAGCAGCGGAAACAACGCGGTAACACAGGAGGATATTCAGAAACTATACGCAAAATTACAAGGCATCAATTACGGCGATTTTGACGAGCAGGACGGCATCCGCTCCATGGCGAACAGTTATTTGAATCAGATGGTGTTTTCGCCCATGAGTTCTTCGAACCTGTTCGTCCCGAATCTCAATCGAGGGGCGCTTACCGCGGTGTTTAACGCGGCGTATGATTCACGGGATAAAATCGACCGGATCGCGCAGAACTTTAATTTGAAAGATGCAGAGGGCGAGGAGTAAATGAGCAGAAAGTGCAGTAGAACGGGGGATTACTATGAGAGTGACAGACCAGATGACAAACAGGATAGCGGAGAAATCCGGCTTGCCGATCTATGCAAACCGGGCTTCGGATGCGTCCGATAACACATTGCTTTCCGCATTGGATAACAGGAAACGGGAAAACACATCATATGCGGAGCAAATAAAATCGCAGAGGAAGAAATCAGATTATCAGGCGCTGTATCAGTCGGCGGATAGTTTGAAAGAGGCTTCGGATGCTTTTGTTACGGGGGAAGACGGTCAAAATCTCTATGAAAAGGCTGCCGCTGCCGGAGACTGGTCAAAGATGACGGATGCTTTTGCAAAACTTACAGAAAGATATAACGATACGATTTCTAAGTTAAACAAGAGCGCGACGGGAATCAATGATCTGTACTTTTCTGAAATGAAGAACGCCGCGGCAGAGCAAAAAGATACGTTTGCGGAAATCGGCGCTTATTTTGATAAGAATGGAAAAATGTCTGTGGATATGGATAAACTAAAGACGGCGGATATCACCAAAATGAGGGATGTCATAGAGCCGTTTGCCATGAAACTATCCTATTTGTCGGAGCGGATATCCTCGCAGACGCACGCGCAAATGGATAGCATCTCGAATCATTATGATGCCTCCGGCAGCCTGTTTTCGGGATATGAAAGCCGGTATGATTTTTGGGGATAAAAGTGCGGGGGCGAAAAAGAAAATAGATTTCCGCGGCTGCCTCATTTTTTCTTGACAATGCACCCGCAATGCTTCATGCTCTTTTATGGAAAGATTCTTGCCAACGGCAGGGCGAACGAAAACGGATATGCTCTATGGGGAACTTAAAATAAAAGAGGAGGCAAACAGTTATGAAGTATAAAAATCTTGTTCTTGACGTGGGAGAGGTGCTTCTGTCTTACCGCTGGCGGGAGATGATGGAGGACTATGGTCTGTCCAAGGATGAGGCGGACCGGTTTTATTATATGATGTTCGGCGATCCCATGTGGGTGGAACTTGATTTGGAGAACATCCCGTTCGATGAGGTTATGGGAATGTTCATTGAGAAGAATCCTTCCCATGAAGATGAGATCCGGTATTTTTTTTCGCATAAGGAACTGATGCCGGTAGCGAGGGATGCCATCTATCGGGAAGTGGAACGCCTTTTGGATGGGGGCATGCGGGCGTACATTTTGTCCAATTATCCGAGTACCTTTTTTACCGAACATACAAAACGGATTCCGTTTATGGATCGCCTGTCAGGAATGATCGTGTCGAGCGGCGTCCATTTGATGAAACCGGATCGGAGAATTTATGAGGCGCTTTTTCATACCTATGGGATATTGCCGGAGGAGAGCATTTTCTTTGACGACCGGAAAGTCAACGTGGATGCGTCCGTTGCACTTGGAATGGATGCCGTGCAGGTAACGACCGAGGAGATGCTGATAAGGGAACTGCAAAAACTGCAAGAGAGTGTTTCATAAAAAACGGGGGCAGATATTCCTATCAAAAGGAAACTCTAAAAAAAACGGACAAGAAATATCTTTTCATACGTAAACCGCCTCATCATCTGTGATATTATATAAAACGGCTCTCGGTACGCGGATGCCGTTTTTTTTGCAGAAATTTTCGTTCATGGCGCAGCCGCCGTCGATGTCGGCGAAAAGCACATGCTTTTCCTTTCCGTCAATCCTGCCCTGCAGCACCATGCACGCCATTTTATCCGTGCCGAGCCTTTGGACGAAAATGTGCCCGCAGATATAGGTGACGTCTTCCTTTGCGTTTTTCAAAAAAGAATATCCGGCGTCATCGAAGTCGTCCGCATTCGCAGCCGCTGCCACGTCATACGGATACAGTACCGTCCGGTCGCCCATGTCTTTTATCTTTCTGCCTGCAATGTCCGAAACAAGCGCGAACGGAGAATGCCAAAATGCGTTCCCGGCAAGGTTGTTGGCACCGGTATCCGCAAAATCAAGATCGTCGTTGCCGTCCGCCGTGTAGCCGGTATGGGACAGACAGTATTTCTTGCCGCCTATCGTAATCGTCTTACGGACGTGCGCATGAAGAAAGAACTGTCGGAGTTCATCTTTTCGGTCGATATAGTGATGCAGAAAGTCGCCGAGCGTGACATCCCCTCTGTTGGAAAAATTCGTCCATGCGCCGTAACTGTGTCTGTCTATGGTTAAGCCATTCAAATGGGGCGAATCCGAAAAAATCGTTCCGTCCGCCGCAAGGCGATCTTTTTCGACGGCCGATAATTCGTCATGCATGAAGAGGGTGCAGTACATCATCAACTCATGATTCCCAATGAAAAACTCCACATTTTTCCGCGTCATGACATCAATGAGGATTTTCATGCCGTCCGGGTTCCGGTCGATGGCGTCGCCGAGAAAGTACAGAGTATCGTCGTCGGTGACATGCTCCATAATGCGTTCATATTTGTCATAGCGTCCGTGCAGATCGCTGCACGCGAATATTTTTCCCATTGCTTTTTCTCCATGCGATATAGTACGAAAGCATGCCCAAAACCGCCCGTATCCGGCATAGGCAACCATTAGTATGCTAACATATAATATCATCATACCCTTGCTGGCGGCGTTTTGTCCATAGGTCTATACATAAAAAATGACAGACCTCTTGATGTGGCAACTGCGGTTGAAATATGGTAGAATTAAAAAAGTTGCCGCCCAAGGAAGATGAAAATAGCAGAACCAATACGGTGCGAGGAAGGGAAAAGTGTGGGGAAATCTATGCGGAAAGAAACAATTTTTGATTGCGTGTTTCGCTGGGTACAACTGCAAAATCGCTCAAATAAAAACCCCCGCTATCTTGCGGGGGAAAAGAGTGGCGATACGAGATGACTACTTTACGAGATAGGTATCTAACGCCTTCATAATCTCGTCGTCGTTGTCTGCGTGAATCGTAAGATCGATCGGCTGTGCGAGGTCTAAGGAGAAGATTCCCATGATCGACTTCGCATCAATGACATATCTTCCGGAAATCAGATCGAAGTCGCTGTCGAACTGACTGATTACATTAACAAACGACTTAACTTTGTCGATAGAATTCAATGAAATTTTAACCGTTTTCATAAACGTACCTCCTGCCAAAGTAAAATCAATTAACATGATTATAGTAATTTATTCTTATGAAAAAGTCAACAAACATTAGTAAAAAAGGCATAGAAACTGTAGCATTGCACAATTTGGGTTGTAAGGTCAATGCGTATGAGACGCAAAAAATGGCGCAGCGTCTGTCGGAAGCCGGACTCCGCATTGTACCGTTTGCGCACCGGGCGGATGTATATGTTGTCAACACATGTTCCGTTACGCAGATCGCGGATAAAAAATCGCGGCAGATGCTGCACCGTGCGAGACGCTTGAATCCGAACGCCATTGTTGTCGCCGCCGGATGTTTTGTGCAGGCGGGAGGGCTAACGCCCGAAGATGTCGGGGCGGATATTCTGCTCGGGAATGATAAAAAGGGCGAACTGCTTTCCGTCTTGGAGCAGTATCTTGAGGAAAAACGCGCACAGGTTCGCGTCATTGACATCAATGCGCCGGGCGAATGCTATGAGGAAATGTTTGAAAAACGGCGGATGCCGCAGGATGATGCGGGGCGGACGGACGACGTATATACGGAAAATGCGCCGTCGGAACCGTCTTTGGATGCGCGGACGCACACCCGCGCGTTTGTGAAAATTCAGGACGGATGCAACCAGTTTTGCTCGTACTGTAGGATTCCCTATGTCCGGGGGCGCGTGCGGAGCCGCGCAGCGGCGTCGATCCTTGATGAAATTTCGGATCTCATTGCAAAAGGCTATCGGGAGATCGTTTTGACGGGGATTCATGTCAGTTCGTATCGGGACGAGGGAAGCGGACTGATCGATCTGGTGGAAAAAATCGACGCGCTTCCCGGTTTGCGGCGGCTGCGGTTAAGTTCCATGGAGCCGAGGCTTGTAACGGAGGACGCTGCGCGGCGGCTTTCTTCGTGCGCCTCGCTTTGTCCGCATTTTCATCTTTCCCTGCAAAGCGGCTGCGATGAGACGATTGCGCGGATGAACCGCCATTATACCACGGCGGATTTTGCCGAAAGCGTTTCTTATCTGCGGACGTATTTTATGGACCCGGCGATTACAACAGACGTAATCGCGGGCTTTCCGGGGGAGACGGAGGAGGAGTTTGAAAAGACGCTTGCGTTTGTCCGGCGGATGGCGTTTGCCGATATGCACGTCTTTAAGTTTTCGCCGCGTGAGGGGACGCGGGCGTATGCCATGGACGGGCAGGTGCCGGAAGATGCAAAAAACGCCCGCAGCGATATTTTGCTGGATGCCGCGCAGTCGATGGCGGATGATTTTTACCATATTTGGGAGAACCGCGAGGTCGAGGTGCTGTTCGAGGAAGAGAATTTCCTGCAGGGAAAACGGATGTGGACGGGATTTACACGCGAGTATCTGCGGGTGTACCGGGAGAGCGAGGAGGATCTTAAGAATCAAATTGTTACAATTTCTTTACAAAAATCCGATTATGAGGTAAAATAACCTTACTTGTGCCCGCGATGATAATAAGGCGCGGCTGTTTGCATATAAAAACGGCGAAAGGGGCGAAGTAAAGGGGTATCAGCATGAACAACGATTTGACAAATACGCAGTATTTCAAGGTGACGAAGGAGAACGAGATCTCAGTCAAGGAGATCATTGCCGAAGTATATCGGGCGATGACGGAGAAAGGCTACAATCCGGTCAATCAGATTGTCGGCTATATCATGTCCGGAGATCCGACTTTTATCACAAGTCACCGCAGCGCACGAAGCCTGATCATGAAGGTGGAGCGCGACGAACTTGTCGAAGAACTCCTGACAGAGTATATTAAATCGGAAGCATGGAATGACTGACGACGTTCGTCTGTCCGGTAATCTGATCGGTTTGGATTACGGTGATAAGACGGTCGGCGTCGCTTTTTGTGATAAAAATGTTTCCGTTGCGGTCGGGGTCGAGATTATCCGCAGAGAGCGCCCGGCAAAACTGCGGCGCACGCTCTCACGGATTGCGGAAATCTGCGCCGAGCGGAAGGCGGACGGGATTGTTTTGGGGTACCCGTTTCGGTTGTCCGGCGAGGAGGGCAGCCGCTGTCAAAAGACGCTGCTTTTTCGCGATCAGCTGCGGGAGCGGATCGCGCTTCCCGTTGCGCTTTGGGATGAGCGTCTAACGAGCGTTGCGGCGGAAGATGCTATGACGGAGAGCGGGCTTTCCTTGGAGGAACAAAAGGCGCATGTCGACGAGTTGGCGGCTATGCTGATTTTACAGGACTATATCAATGCCAGAAAAAGGGATTCTTGAATTTTACGATATCGAATCGGGGGAGAACGTCCGCTTTGAGGTTGTGGAACAGACGACTTTCAACGGTGAGACGTTTCTTTTGGTGACTCTTCCTGAGCCGGCGGGTGATGAGGAAAATGCTTTCATTTTACGTGTGAAGCAGGACAACGGCGAGGATCTGACATACGAAACGGTGGATGACGAGACGCTGCTTGCGGCGCTGTCCGATATTTTTGAGGAGCTGCTCGAAGACACCGAAATACAAGGCTGACAAAGGAGATTATGAATTTTGGGAAAAATGAATAAGGGAAAGCTGAAGATCATTCCGCTCGGCGGCTTGGAAATGATCGGAATGAACATTACGGCTTTCGAATATGATGACACGATCATCGTGGTAGACTGCGGACTTGCATTTCCGGAAGACGATATGTTCGGGGTTGATCTTGTCATCCCGGACTTTTCCTATCTTTTGGAGAATGAAGATAAGGTTAAGGGTATTTTTATTACGCACGGGCACGAAGATCATATCGGGGCGCTCCCGTTTTTGTTGCGCGAAATCTTAGTTCCGGTCTACGCGACGAAACTGACGATCGGCATTATCGAGCATAAACTGGCGGAGCATAATCTGACGTCAAAAGTCCGCCGCAAGGTCTGCGAATACGGGCAGTCCATCAACTTAGGCGCATTCCGTATCGAATTTATCCGCACCAATCACAGCATTCAGGACGCGGCGGCGTTTGCCATATACACTCCGGCGGGGACGGTGATCCACACGGGCGATTTCAAAGTGGACTATACGCCGGTCTTCGGCGACGCCATTGACCTG
>CAJOQZ010000213.1 GCA_905236585.1 uncultured Lachnospiraceae bacterium | reverse complement strand
GCGGACGTCTTCGACGTCGTCGGCAAGGATGCGGCGGAGGATGTTATTGTCATCCGCCCGTAATGCGGCAGCATCCCGCCGGATCTGTTCGGTTTCTTCCGCAAAAAAACCGGTTTCCTCTTCCCCCTCGATTACCATAAGTCCCGCCGGAGGAGGCGGCATTGCCGCGTCATGGCGTATCATCGACAATACGTATGGATTGACGATCAGCGGTTCGTCTTTTGCGGGCAGAAGCGTCTTGCCCCCGTCCGTCCGCCGGATGAAAAGCCATGTATACAATCCGTCGTCTTCTAACGCATCCGAAAAGCAGAAACGCACCAGTTTTTTTGCAAAGCCAACCGTCGCAAACCGCTCCCTGCCCTCTTCCGACAGAGCGCGTAATATCTTCCCATAGGAATCCTCAAAATGCACCGACGCCGCCAAAAGCAGCGTAAGCACCTCTTCATCGGAAAGCGCGAGGGCTTCTCTGATATGCCCCAGGGGATAGGATTCCCGCGTCGCAGCATCCCGCTTCTTAATATAGGAAAAGGCATCGGCGATCTCCCGCCGCGCTTCTTCCTCCTGTGCTTTTACCGATGACGCTTCCGTGCGCTTCGCACCCGTGACAGTCTCGCGGTCCTCCGGCGCATCTGCGAAAAATTCCGCCAAATACGCCTCCGCCGCGCCGACCGGCTTCGTCGCAAAGGCTATCATGCCTCTGCTTTCCCCGCGCCGTCCCTTTTCCTCGAGATACGCCGCACTGTATGCTTCTAAGGCAAGCGAAAGCAGGGCAAAATAATCCGCCCGTTCCTCTTCGGACGAACGGTAGGGCGCTCCTGCCCGCGAATAAGAAAAATAATCCTCCGTGGTATGTAACAGCATCCGTCCCTCACATCCGCCGCACGCCATCGAAAAGCCGCAGTTTTTTAATATGACGCTCCCAAGATCGCGCTCCGCAAGGTTTCCCCGGCACGCAGCGTTCCCGTCTTGGCGCATTCCATATCCGCCGCCTCGATGATTGCCTCATAGTCGATCCTTGTTCCCTTCGCCGCGGCGATATAGGCGCTTTCCGTCGCAATCGCCTTGATCTGTGCGCCGGTCAGCGAGAGTGCCCCCGCAAGCACCTTTGCATCCACCATATCGTCTAACGGCGCCTCTGCCGGATACGCTTTCTCCCACAGCATCCGCCGCGTATCTTCATCCGGTGCCTCAAGCGGTATCACAAACGTCATGCGCCGCTTGAACGCCGCGTCAAAATTCTTCATGTTGTTCGTAGCCAAAATCGAAACGCCGGCGTACTCTTCTATTTTCTGCAAAAGATATGACGTCTCCGCATTGGCGTATTTATCGTTCGACGAGGATATTTCCGTCCGCTTGGAAAAAAGGGAGTCCGCCTCGTCAAAAAACAGGATGGCGTTGGAGTTTTTCGCCGCATCAAAAATCGCGCCGAGGTTCTTCTCCGTCTCGCCGATGTACTTGCTCGACACCTGCGATAAGTCCACCCGGAAAATGTCAAGGTTCAGTTCCTTTGCGATCACCTGCGCCGCCATCGTTTTGCCGGTTCCCGGCGGTCCGTAAAGGACAATGGCGACTCCCCGACCGTAAGGAAGTTTTTTCCCGAAGCCGTAGGTTCCGTTGACGGTCATCGAATACCGCACACGGTCGCAGGCAAGGGTCAAAAGGTGGCGGCTTGCATCCGGCACCACAAGATCCTCCCAAACAAAAGGAGACGAAAGCCGTGTCGCATTGTCGCCGAAATCCGCCGCGCTTAACCGCCGGATCTGCTCTTCGAGGATGCCGATATCAAGCGTGGATGTCCCTTCTTCTAAAAGCATCTTCGTGTTGTTGACCGCCTCCGCGATCCTGCCCGGATTCATCGTATATTTGGACACCAGCGCCGTAAGGCTGTAGCCTTCCGGGAAGGCAAGTCCGACATCCCCGGCAAAAGTCTCCCACAACCGCAGCTGCGTATCCTCGGAGGGATACGGCACCACGATCTTTTTATGATGCCCCCGCAGCGCGGAGGAAAGGGTCTTCGGCAAACCTTTTTCCGATGCGATGCAAAGGACGTCGATCCCGTCCTGCAGCCGTCCGAACAGGTCATACAGTTCCTGTTCAAAAGGCGCCGTATCGGCAGGGATCTGACGGATGTACAAAAGCCACCCGTACAGCGTGCATTTTAATATGAGATCCCGGCAGAGTTCACGCCTCTCCCGGTCCGAAAGCACGAGCAGACTTGCCGCATCCGCGCAAAGCACCCTTCTGGCGTACCCGTCGGCGGCATGTGTCAGAAGAAAGCGCCGTCCGCTTCCCGTCTCCCCGCACAGTTCCATCACAAAAGGCTCATCCGCGTCAGAGTAAAATCCGGCAGAAAGCGCTG
>CAJOQZ010000212.1 GCA_905236585.1 uncultured Lachnospiraceae bacterium | reverse complement strand
TTAATCCAAAATAGAACCAGAATAGAACCACAACAAGACAGAAAAACCGCTCAGCTCTTGATATTACTGGGCTGAGCGGTTTTGTGTGTCTATTCCATCTCAATCGTCCCCGGCGGCTTGCCCGTCAGGTCATAGAGTACACGGTTCACACCGCGAACCTCGTTGACAATCCGGCTGGTGACAGTTTGAAGGACTTCCCACGGAAGCCGGGCGGACTCGGCGGTCATAAAGTCAATGGTTTGAACGGCTCGAAGGACGACGGCATAATCATATGTCCGCTCATCTCCCATGACGCCGACGGATCGCATATTGGTAAGCGCCGCGAAATACTGATCCGGCATCCATGGCGGCGTCTGTTCCATGCCCTCCGGCTCCGCGACCGACTCGCTCTTTCCGCTCGCGTCTCCCGGCAGATCTTCCGCACCTGCCTCTCTCTGCCATTCTTTCGCTGCCTTCGCCACTTCTTCGCGATAGATCGCATCCGCCTCTTGGACGATCCGCACTTTTTCCGCGGTCACTTCTCCTATTATCCGTATTCCCAGCCCCGGTCCCGGGAAGGGCTGACGGAACACCAGATGTTCCGGTATCCCCAGTTCAAGCCCGACTTTGCGCACCTCGTCTTTGAACAGGTTCCTCAGCGGCTCTATGATCTCCTTAAAATCCACATGTTCCGGCAGCCCGCCGACATTATGGTGAGACTTTATGACGGCGCTTTCTCCGCCAAGTCCGCTTTCCACCACATCCGGGTATATCGTTCCCTGTACCAGATAGTCCACCGCGCCGATTTTTTTCGCCTCTTCTTCAAAGACGCGGATAAACTCCTCGCCGATGATCTTCCGTTTTCGTTCCGGCTCTTCCACTCCTACTAGTTTTAAGTAATATCGCTCTGCCGCGTTGACGCGGACAAAATTCAACTCATATATTCCGGACGAGCCGAATACCGCCTCCACCTCGTCTCCCTCGTTTTTACGCAGGAGTCCGTGATCGACAAATACGCAGGTCAGCTGCTTCCCGACCGCCTTTGATAAAAGCACCGCCGCCACCGACGAATCCACGCCCCCCGACAGGGCGCATAATACTTTTCCTTTTCCGACGCGTTCGCGGATCGCCGCTACCTGTTCTTTGACGAAGGAACCCATTTCCCAATCGCCGCTGCATCCGCAGATCTTACGGACAAAATTATACAGGATCTCTTTGCCGTATGCGGTATGCAACACCTCCGGGTGGAACTGGATTGCGTACAATCCCGCCGCCCTGTTTTCCGCCGCGGCAGACGGACAGTTGTCCGTCTGCGCGACCGACACAAAGCCGTCCGCCAATTTTGATATATAATCAAAATGGCTCATCCACACCTGCATCTGCGGTTCTCCGCTTGTTTCGGGCGAACGCGCTGCCCCTTTTTTGTTCCGATCCGTCATCTGCGTTCTGCCGCTTTTTTGCTTTTCATATATTCCTTCAAACAATGGCGATTCTACTGCGTATGCACACATCGTTTTCCCATATTCCCGCGCCGCCGCCCGTTCCACTTTTCCGCCGAGGACGTGCATCATCAGCTGTGCGCCGTAGCATAATCCCAATACCGGTATCCCTGACGCGAACAACTCTTTACCGCAGGTCGCCGCTCCCTCTTCGTAGACGCTGTTGGGTCCTCCGGTTAATATAATGCCTTTGGGGCGCTGCTTTATGATTTCGTCAAGCGGCGTCCGATAGGAGCATATCTCGCAGTACACATTGCATTCCCGCACGCGCCGTGCCACCAGTTGGTTGTACTGCCCGCCGAAATCAACCACGATTACTTTTTCATGCGCCATGTCGTTCCCTCCGTTATTTTTTCCTGAAAACATCCGATATATATATTGAATGGTATCTATGTGAGATTCGTTTCGAATCGTCTTTATACACCGTCACGCCCGAAACGAGGTGATTTTATGAGCAGTTTTACCATTACGAACAACGTCTACCTGCGTACCATATACGGCAGTAACCGCGACCTGACGAACACAACCAAGCGCGAGGAAACTTCCCGTTCCAAACTCTCCGCCGCCGATTACGCCGCCCTACGCAAAGGCATCGCCGCATTAGCGGATTTTGATTTTACGGAACGGACGAGCGACTCCGAAACCGACACGGCAAAAGGCAAACTTTTTAATACCATGCGCGCGTTTTCCGATGCCTACAACAACACGCTCGAATCCGCCGGCAGCAGCCAAAACTCCTCCATGTCGAAGATTGCGAAGCAGATAAAGAATCTCTCCAAAGAGCACGCGGAAGAGTTGTCCACTTACGGAATCATTTTTGACAACAACGGCTATATGTCGGTCAAAGGCTCCTCCATCGACAATATCTCCTTATCCAAATATGAGAAAGTCGTCGGCAAGGACTCCGATTACATGAAAAAACTTTCCGACTACGCCAAAAAATTATCCAAACATATCGACATCGGGGTGTGACTTTTAGCACCCCGTTTTCTTCGCATTCCTTTCGACCCTCGTTTGATACGCGCATCGCTTCGCACTTCGTGCTCCCACGCTGCTAAACACTCACAATTCCGCTCGTTTTGTAACCAAAACGGCTTCATTGTTCGTGTTTTACGGGTCACAAAGTCATAATTCGTCATGCAAGCATTCCGATTATGACCTTTTGACCCTCGTATTATTCTATCATAAGGCATAAAAAATGCACACCCTCATTTCGTATATTTTTTCAGCCGTTTGCTCATTGACTATCCCTCCGCAGAGGTCTACAATGTTATGTTAAGAGATTTAGGAAACCATTGGCAACGGAACCGTTGCTTCTATTGCATCATAAAAGGAGGCTTTCATGGAAAATGTCATTATTTTAGATCATCCGCTGATCCAGCATAAAATATCCATGCTGCGCGACAAGAACACCGGCACGAACGAATTTCGCACCTTGGTGGAGGAGATCGCCATGTTGGAGGCTTTTGAAGCGCTCCGGGATCTGCCGACGGAAGACGTGAAAGTGGAAACTCCCCTGACGACGTGCATGTCGCCTATGATCGCCGGGAAAAAACTCGCGATCGTTCCCATCTTACGCGCAGGGCTTGGCATGGTAAGCGGCATTACGAATCTTGTCCCGACCGCAAAAGTCGGCCACATCGGTCTCTACCGCGACCCCGAGACGCACCTGCCGCACGAATACTACTGCAAACTTCCCGATCCAATCAGCGAGCGGACCATCCTCGTTTTGGACCCGATGCTCGCAACCGGCGGTTCTGCCTCCGAAGCAATCGGATTTATCAAGGATCATGGCGGCAAGAAGATCAAATTCATGTGCGTGATTGCCGCGCCAGAAGGTCTTAACAAACTGCACGACGATCATCCCGACGTCCAGATTTATGTCGGACACCTGGATGAAAAGTTAAATGAGAACGCTTATATTTTACCGGGACTCGGCGATGCCGGCGACCGGATCTTCGGAACGAAGTAAGGAGA
>CAJOQZ010000211.1 GCA_905236585.1 uncultured Lachnospiraceae bacterium | reverse complement strand
TGTCCCTGAGAAAGAACTACAATTCGATCCGACATGGTAAGAGCTTCCTCCTGGTCATGGGTAACAAAAATAAAGGTAATGCCAAGTTCTTTGTGCATTAACTTTAATTCCAGTTGCATCTCTCGACGCATTTTATAATCCAGTGCCCCCAAAGGTTCATCCAAGAGCAAAATCTCCGGCTCGTTGATGACTGCCCGCGCAATAGCGACACGCTGCTGCTGCCCGCCCGAAAGCGTCTGTATCCGCCGTTTTTCAAAACCCTCCAAGTCAACGATATCCAGCACGTCCGCGACTTTTTTGTGGATTTCCTCCGGCTGCACCTTCCTCGCTTTCAGTCCGAATGTGATATTGTCATATACATTCAAGAACGGGAACAGCGCATACTTCTGAAAAACCGTATTAACCGGGCGTTCATGCGGCGGCGTATGGGTAATGTCCTTGCCGTGGAAATACACCGCCCCGGACGTCGGCTCCTCAAAACCGCCGATCATGCGAAGGATCGTCGTTTTCCCACAGCCAGACGGTCCAAGAAGCGTGACAAACTCCCCGTTTTTGATGGAGAGGTTTAGGTTTTCAATGACGTTCGTATTCGCCCCGTATCTTTTCGTTACGTTTTTTAATTCGATAATATCCGTGCTGCTCATCTTTTGCCTTTTGGCTCCCCTCGCTAAAGATCCTCGAAGCGCCACTGCTTTGATGCCCGAAAATCACGTCAAAACACAATTCGTTAAAATCGGAAATCCCGTTCGCCGTTTGCTATGGCGCCCAGCCATTTTTCGCAATTTTCGCGGACAGTCGGATTGGTGATCACGTCAAGTTCATTCGTAATCAGCGCCTCGCCGATCCGCTTCGTCTCCGGTTCGGCATAGTCCATCAAATATTCTTTCAACGTCATCAGCGCATTCGGATGACAGCAGTTGACGATCTGCTTGGATTTCAATAACTGCATGAACCGGTCGCCCGTCCGCCCCGCACGGTAGCACGCCGTACAAAATGACGGCACGTAGCCAAGTTCCATAAGCCAGCGGACGACTTCGTCAAGCGTCCGGTTGTCGATTACGTCAAACTGCGCCGAGTTGTCTTCTTCGGCTTCTTCTTCGGCATACCCGCCGACCGAAGTCTTCGAGCCGCCCGAGATTTGGGAAATTCCAAGTTCCAAGACGCGCTTGCGGCTCTCCACGCTTTCTCGGGTCGATACGATCATCCCCGTATACGGCACCGCAATACGGATACACGCAACGATTTTCGCAAACACATCGTCCGACAGTCCGTTCTGGAACGTATCCGGGTCAATGTCATCCGCAGGCCGCACCCTCGGTACGGAAATCGTGTGAGGACCGACGCCGATCGTCCCTTCCAAATGCTCGGCATGCATGATGATGCCGCAGAAGTCATAGCGGTAATTGTTAAGACCGAACAATACCCCTAATCCGACATCATCGATTCCTGCATGCATCGCCCGATCCATTGCCTCGGTATGGTATGCGTAGTCGCTCTTCGGACCCGTCGGATGAAGTTTTTCATAGGACTCCTTGTTATATGTCTCCTGGAACAAAATGTAAGTGCCGATCCCGGCGTCTTTTAACATCTTGTATTCTTCTTCGGTCGTCGCAGCGATATTGACATTCACCCGGCGGATGTCTCCATTTTTATGGTGGATCGAATAGATCGTTTCGATCGACTCCAAAATATATTCAATCGGGTTCATGGTCGGATGCTCGCCCGCTTCAATCGCAAGACGCTTATGCCCCATGTCCTGCAGGGCAATGACCTCCGCACGGATTTCATCCTGTGTGAGTTTTACCCGGCGGATGTGCGTATTTTTCGCATGATACGGACAGTATTCGCAGCCGTTGATGCAGTAATTTGACAAATACAGCGGCGCAAACATCACGATCCGGTTGCCGTAAAATTCCTGTTTGATCTTCTTCGCAAGCGCATAGATCTGCTCATTTTTTTCCGGGATGTCGCAGTCTAAGAGAACCAGAGCTTCCTTATGGGAAATGCCTTTCATTTTCGCCGCTTTTTCCAGAATCTGATCGATCAGCGCTGCATTATGCTTATTCTTTGCAGCATATTCCAGACACTCTTTGATCTCCTCGTCATTGATAAACTCTTCCGCATGCGGCGACATCATATCGTACTTCATGAAAGTTCCCCCTTCCTTACATATTTGCTACTTCTTCAAATTCCTTAACGATTTCTTCTTCCGGCTCCTTCGTAGCAAGGCTTACAACAACGATCGCAATGATCGCGGCCAAAAACGCCGGAGCCAGTTCATACAGGTCAAACGCGCCGCCCAGCGGACGCACCATATATTTCCAGATAAATACCATAAGCCCGCCGGTCACCATCCCGGCAATCGCCCCTGCGCGGTTCGTCCGCTTCCAGTAAAGGGACAGGATCGTCACCGGTCCGAATACCGCGCCGAAGCCCGCCCATGCAAAAGAGACGATATTAAATACCGAACTGTTCGGATTCCATGCGATCACAACGCCTAAGACAGCGACGACGACAAGGGTGCTGCGCGCCGTAAGCATCGCGCCTTTTTCGTCCAAATCCACTTTGCATACGTCCTGAATGATATTCTCCGATACCGCCGAAGAAGCCGCAATCAACTGGGAATCCGCCGTTGACATCGTAGATGCCAATATTCCCGCTAAAATCACTCCCGCAATGAGTGCGAAGCCAATGCCGTTTTTACTGATGGAATCCGCAAGGACGACGATCAGCGTCTCCGCCTTGGATGCGCTGGTCGGATTTTCGGGATCGAGAAGCGATGTAAGCACGCCCGCCTGTGACATCGCCCTCCCGACTACGCCGATAAATACGGCAACAGCAAGGGAAAGAACCACCCATACAGAGGCGACGCGGCGGGATATTTTTAACTTGTCCGGGTCTTCAATCGCCATAAACCGAAGCAAGATATGCGGCATGCCGAAATACCCCAAGCCCCAGCAGAACATCGTAATCTTGTTGAAAAGACCGTACGAATCCGCCGCCCCGGTCACATTGTTATGCGTCGCGGACATATTAAGGAATCCCGCCAACTGTCCCGCATTGTCGAGCACGCCCTCGATGCCGCCGACATGGGAGACGCCTTAGCAAAGGACGATAAAAAGCGCAATCGTCATGACGATCGATTGAATAAAATCCGTCGTGGACGCCGCCAAAAAACCACCGGTCGTCGTATAGCCGA
>CAJOQZ010000210.1 GCA_905236585.1 uncultured Lachnospiraceae bacterium | reverse complement strand
TGTATCATATTGACGAGAAGCAGATGTTTTTGGAAGCGGTCGCTATGTGTGTAGATATCAAGGGGGCTGCAACGGAAGATTTAGTTACCGAACGGGTTGCGTCGATTTCCTGTAAAGCGGCGGTCAAAGGGAACAATCATTTGTCTATTGAAGAAGTTGAGGCTTTAATCAACGAGTTGCTGACATTGGAGAATCCCTACCATTGTCCCCACGGGCGACCGACGATTGTGGCAATGACAAAATACGAACTGGATAAAAAGTTTAAGAGGATCGTATGAACGGACCGCTTTTGATCATAACAGGGCCTACGGCAATCGGAAAAACGGCGTTATCTTTATTCCTTGCGCACAATTTGTCGGGGGAGATCGTGTCTGCGGATTCCATGCAGGTCTACCGCCATATGGATATCGGTTCGGCGAAGATTGCAGCGGATAAGATGCAGGGGATTCCGCATCATCTGATTGACATTATCGAGCCGACCGAGGATTTTCATGTGAAGGAATTTTCATCCCGTGCCAAGCAGGCGATCGCGGAGATCGCGGCTCGTGGGAATCTGCCGGTCATGGTCGGCGGTACGGGATTTTATATACAGGCGGTATTGTATGATATCGCTTTTACTGAGGAAAACGATAACGGCTCCTACCGCAAAGAACTCGAGCAGCAATACGACGATGGCGGCGCCGAAGACCTTTTTCGAAAATTGCAGACCGTTGATTATGCGTCGGCGCAGATCATTCACCCCAAAAATAAAAAGCGGCTGATCCGTGCGCTTGAGTATTATTATTTGACGGGAGAGGCGATTTCCGTACACAATAAGAGAGAGAGAAACCGCACGTCGGCGTATCGCTTTTTGTATTATGTGCTGACGGATGACCGGGAAAAGATCTATGCGCGTATTGACCGTCGCGTAGATGAGATGATAGAGGAGGGACTTGTCGATGAAGTAAAGCGCCTAAAAGAAATGGGCGTAACGAGAGATATGACCTCCATGCAGGGCCTTGGATACAAGGAGATTTATGCCTGTCTTGACGGCGAATGCAGTCTCGAAGATGCCGTTTACCGGATCAAGCGGGATACGCGGCATTTTGCGAAACGCCAGTTGACATGGTTTCGACGGGAAAAAGATGTGATCTGGCTTGACCGGAGGGAATATCCGTCGGAGGAAGCGATTAGGGAGAGGATCGAAAGGGAAGTAAGAGAAAAATTATGATGCGTGCATATGAAGCATATCAAGCCTTCGGGATTGAGAAGGCAATCGTTGATTACGGGGAGAAAGCGCTTAGCGATTTGCGGGATGTTTTTTCTGATATGGATGACGTCTGCGAAAGCAATCAGTTAAAAGTCATCCGCGCCATGCAAAAACATAAGGTTTCGGCGGAGTGTTTCCACGGCTCGACCGGATACGGCTACAACGATCTCGGGAGAGAGACGTTAGAGGCGGTATACGCGGAAATATTCCAAACCCAAAGCGCATTGGTGCGGCCGCAGATCACCTGCGGAACACATGCGCTTGCGCTTGCTTTGATGTCGAACCTCCGACCGCAGGATGAGATATTCTCGCCCGTCGGACGGCCGTATGATACCTTGGAGGAAGTGATCGGCATCCGTCCGTCCAAAGGCTCTCTTGCGGAATACGGCGTAACGTATGCAGAGACGGATTTGTTGGATGATGGAAGTTTCAACTATGATGACATACGAAGCAAAATACATGAGAAGACACGACTTGTCACGATTCAGCGTTCGAGGGGCTATGCGGCAAGAAAGACCTTATCCGTCAAAGAAATCGGCGAACTGATCGCTTTTATCCGCGGCATTAAGCCGGACGTCCTTGTCATGGTCGACAACTGCTACGGCGAATTTACCGAATACATAGAGCCGTCTGAAGTCGGCGCGGACATGGTGGTGGGGTCGCTGATTAAAAATCCCGGCGGCGGATTAGCGCCGCTCGGCGGCTATATCGCTGGAAAAGAAGAATGCATCGAACAGGCGGCGTATCGTCTGAACGCCCCGGGGCTGGGACGCGAAGTCGGTGCTTCGCTGGATGTGCTGCGGTCGTTTTATCAGGGGCTTTTCCTTGCTCCTGCGGTTGTAAACGCAGCCATGAAGGGCGCGGTTTTCGCGGCAAAGTTGTATGGCGACCTGGGATTTGACGTATCGCCGGGGGCATATGAGCCGCGACACGATATCATCCAGTCGATCGCCTTTCACTCTCCGGAGGGCTTATGCGCTTTTTGCGAAGGCATTCAGGCGGCGGCGCCGGTAGACGCGCATGTGACGCCGATTCCATGGGATATGCCCGGATATGACGATCCGGTCATTATGGCGGCGGG
>CAJOQZ010000209.1 GCA_905236585.1 uncultured Lachnospiraceae bacterium | reverse complement strand
GCCTGAATCAGCGCGTCCTCAACAACGCCCTCGATGACGACGTCGCCCTGCGCTATAATGGTAAATCCGCCGCGCACATTCCCGGCAACATGAACATTGCCCGTAAACTCAATGTTGCCGGTGGAGTTATCGACATCCGCAACCACTTCATATACATCTGATACGAACACCTGCTCGTCGACTAATTTGACATGCCCTTGAACCTCGGAATACAACTCCATCTGGTCGTCGCTGATCCGAATATTTTTGCCGTAATGCAGACGCTTGGTATTGACGCGCCGCGTCGGGATGTCCTTGCCGTAGATGTCCTTGCCCGGAGAACCCGGGTCTTCCGGCACCAGCCGCGCAAGCAGATCGCCCGCCTGTACTTCGTTGATCGTATTTAAGTTGTGGTAATCGACCGAACCGTCGGCATTGTACTTCGGACGGAGGTTCGGATTGGTATTGAAAAAATATTCGACCTTTGCGTCATGTCCGATATCGGGCTGTCTGCCGACCGCAAAGACATAATCGGTCGCGTATCTGCGGTTGTTCATAAAATCAAGAATCGCGTCCTGATTGATCCCGAATTTAATGCCCTTTTTTTCTAATTGCGCAAGGATATCCTGCACCGTCATCACGTTCCCGTTAAACGACGGCGGCATAAAACGACAAACCGCACGCATGCGATCCAAAGAAACCTTGATGTACATCATTTCGGAAAATTCAAGACCGTCGCAAAGTCCTAACGACAGCGTCTCTTCCTCTCCCGTGGAAAGTTTCTGCCGAAACTTCGTCTTGTCGTAAGTCTTAAAACCATGCGTCGAAAGAAAGTCCTCCGCTTCCGCGAAGTCAACCCAATCGCCGCTTCCAATCGGGGGGTGGATATGGCATATCGCCATTTTGCCTTTGATCTCGACCTGAATATAGCCGTTACGATCTTCCATGCCTTTTCCCCCTTCCTAATCTGTGTAAACGAAACTATGCAGTCAAAAATCCCATATATGCGCCCATCTTCTTTTTCATTTTCGCAAGCGCCTTCGTATGCAGCTGCGACACCCGCGACTCCGATACCTCTAAGATATGGCTGATCTCTTTTAATGTCATATCCTCGTAATAATACAGAAGAATGACTTTCTTTTCTTTTTCGGTCAAAAGATCGAGTGCTTCGCCCAAAACTTTCTTCAACTCGTCCCTCGCAACCGATTCCTCCGGCTGGGAAAAATGCGTATTGCGCTTCGCATCCATGACGGGCTCATCGCCCTGCTCCATAAATTCATTCAGCGAAACGACGTTCGTCACCTTCAACTGCGACTGCCAGCCTAAATATTCGTCCGAAGTGATGCCGAGTTCCTTCGCTACCTGCTCGTCGGTCGCCGTCTTGCCGGTTCTGCCTTCGATAGCCTTCGTCGCTTCGTCAATCTTGCGCTGCTTCTGCCGGATCGTCCGCGGAATCCAGTCCATTTTACGGATCTGATCTAAAATCGCTCCGCGAATCCGCACGCTCGCATACGTCTCAAACTTTACCTCTTTTGCCAGGTCAAATTTATCGATCGCGTCAATCAAACCAAATACGCCGAAACTCACCAGATCATCATATTCGACATTATTGCCGAGATACATGGAAAGTTTGCCGGCAACCACTTTGACAAGCGGTGCATATTCTATTATCAGTTGTTCACGAAGAGCCGGGGTTGGCTTTTTGCAATACTCATCCCACAACTTTTCTTTGTCTACCGATTGTTTCATTAATGCCTCTTAATTATTCATCGTCATCCGCGAACGGCTCCTCATCCGTCTCATCCGCGCCGCCGTCTGCCGTGACATCTTCGAGTTCTTCCGGACGCTCACCGGCAGAATCTTCTCCCTCTGCGCCGCTAAGTGCGACCGAGCCGTCCTGCTCGCCCGCTTCTTCCTCATCCTTCGGCTTCTTCTCGGGTCCTAATGCTTCTAAAAACAGGATGCCGACAAATATTCCCAACAAGTAGAATAATACGACAACGACAAACAGACGGAGTAAAAAAATCCCAAAACTGACTTTCTGCACAATGGAAATGATGCAGGTCATTCCAGCCGCTGCAAGCGCAAGAACAATAGGAATCGGTCTGGTGTTCATTCGTACCTCTATATTGTCTTGACCGGTTTCCCGACCGCCTTAATCACATAATCTCCGGTATCACTGTATATCTCGACCGTACGCCCGTAATTCAGCCCCGTATCTTCCGCCAACAGACGGATGCCGAGCTGCTTTAACTTCGCTTTGCTTGCAAGCGCATTCCTTTCGCCGACATTCATATTGCTGTCGGCAATCTGAAACATTTTCGCGCCACCGGCGATCTTCGCGACAATACGGCTTCGGTTCGCCCCCGCTTTAATCATGTCTTCGTATAATTTCTGAATGCCGGTATCCGCGAACTTTTCCACATTCGTATTATTCCGAATCTGTGTACTGTCCGGCAGCATGATATGCGCCAGACCGGTAACCTTTGTGGACGGATCATACAGCGCAATGCCGATACATGATCCGAGTCCCAACGTCGTTAGATTATCGGGTGGCTTGCAGACATTAAGATCCGCCATACCGACCTTAATCATTCGCCCCATATGATACGTCTCCCCCTTAAACCGGTACTCCTAACGCCGATAAAATCTTTACATAAGAATCGTTCTCCGGCATAAGAATGAAAAATCCGTTGATGCCGCCATCGTCATCCCCCATATCCGTCTTGATAAGGAGCGCCTGATCCCCCTGCATACCAAACATGATCGCCGGAACGGAAAGGATCGAAGCCGCCATGTCGATAGAAAGATACGGCACCGTAGGCGTCAGCGTAAGATTCGTCAACTGGGACAATGCATTCAGATATGCCCCCGCAATGATGTTGCCAATCTCCTGAATTGCGGACTGTTCCATTTCGGTAAACTCCGCCGACTCCAAATCAACGTCGGAAACATCCTGCATCATCATTTTCGCAACCAGCCGGTGCGCACTCGGCAGATCCATAAGGAACATCATGCTTCCGTCAATATCCACCTGTACGCCGAGCAGTATGCCGACAACAATGTCTTCTTCGCTTCCTAAAAGGCTTCCGATCTTCTCCACCTGTAAAAGTTCTACATGCGGCACACTCATATCGACCTTCATACCGAGCATGTTCGCAATCGCGCTTGTCGCGTTGCCCGCTCCGATATTACCGATCTCGGACAAAACGTCTAAATATTTTGCCGTGATTTCGTCTAATGATAAATTCGCCATTCAATACCTCCGCACAAGTTGTACTCGCCTATGCCTCCACTTCGTCGATAATTGCCGAAATCTCAAAGATCGAGATCAGATCGTCCCCGTTCTTGCCGATACCGTTGATATAGGTATCCGTCTTCTTGGAACTCTTCGCGCTGCGGTCAATCTCCGACTCGCCTAACGTAATAACCTCTTTTACTTCATCAACCAAAATTCCCACAAGTCCCTGCAGTTCCAAACGCAGGATCAAAATTCTTGATTTGTCCGTAATCTCGTCTTCCCCTAAACCCATTTTATTGCGGACGCTCATGACCGGCACTACCTCGCCGCGGAGGTTGATGATGCCGCGATAATGCATCGGCGTCTTGGGTACGCGGGTAATTTTTTGCATACGGACAATATTGTCAATATAGGAAATATCAAGTCCATACTGCTCATCACCGATCTTGACGACGATATACTGAATCCGTTCTTCTTCAACGGTATCTAATGCTTTCACTTCACTCATGTCTTACCTCCCCTATTAAAACAGTGCGTTGACATCGATAATGAGTGCCACGCCGCCGTCACCTAAGATGGTTGCGCCGCTGATGATCTTATTGTCGTCAATAACTTTACCGAGTGACTTGATAACGATTTCCTGCTGACCGATCAGATTGTCAACAACCAGTCCCGCAACGGAATCGCCCTTCTTAACAACAACAACCGTAAGGTCGGTGTCTTCTTCTTCCTTCGGCTCAGAGTCAAGGACTTCATCCAAACGGATCAACGGAATGACAAGACCTCTCAAATGGATAACCTCTTTTGCCTCAACGTACTTGAGGTCGGAAAGCGACATATTCTCGATCGTCATAAT
>CAJOQZ010000208.1 GCA_905236585.1 uncultured Lachnospiraceae bacterium | reverse complement strand
GAAGAAGGCAATGAAGGCTCTTGGATTCAAGGATTTTATTGAGGTTGGCTTAGGCGGCGACTTAACGACGGCTGCGGAAGCGGAAGAGTGGTATGAGGCTTATCAGGAGGGCAAGAAGAAGACGACCTCCTGCTGCCCGGCATTTGTCAATATGATACGTAAGCATTTCCCGGAATTGGTGGACAATATTTCGACGGCGGTATCGCCGATGTGCGCGGTTTCGCGTCTGATCAAGGCAAAGGAGCCGGACGCGGTCTGCGTCTTCATCGGACCGTGCATCGCGAAGAAGTCCGAGGCGACGGAGTTCGGCATTGAGGGGAACGCGGATTATGTGCTGGCGTTTTCCGAGATCCACGCGATCATGCGTGCAAAGGGCGTTGAATTTGAGGAGGATGACAACGACTATCAGGAATCGTCCGTTTACGGCAAACGCTTCGGCAATTCCGGCGGCGTGACGGCTGCGGTTCTGCAGTACTTAAAGGAAGCCGAGAAGGAGATCGATGCAAAAGTGAATGTCTGCAACGGCGCAGCGGAGTGCAAGAAGGCGCTTTTGATGATGAAGGTCGGACGTCTGCCGGAGGACTTTATCGAGGGCATGGTCTGCCTCGGCGGCTGTGTCGGCGGTCCGAGTTCGCATGAGAACCAGTTGAAGGCGAAGAAGGATCGCGACAAACTGATCGGCGACGCGGACGGACGCGGGATCATCGAGAACCTGAACAACTACGATCTGGAAAGTTTTTCCATGCACAGGTAGGAGGAGAAAATGACGAAACCAGAAACGACGAATATGATTATCCGTTTGAAGAAAATGGGATATACGGATAAAGAGATCATTGAGTTTTTGGCATTTGTAGAGACGCATACGCCGTCGGAAGAAGAAGCGATGGAAGCAATTCACCTTGGCGGGGAGAAGTAACGGAAGAGGATTTCATGAAGAAGCGGCAGTCGAGAGATTAGGACTGCCGCTTTTTTTAGTCTATGCCATCTGTCAGCCGCTTGCTATAATCAAAGCAAAGTTCTGTAATATCTTCCGGTGCCTTTTCGATAAATCTTGCATTACGGACATGAAGATCCATTGTCCGTATTTGAAAGCAGAGAATGCAGCCGGAGGTTTCGGGTAGGAACAACCCCTACTATTTTGACGTAATAGCGATAAAAAATGGTGCAGCCCCCGCACATATCCAATGCAGGTCTGCACCTTGTACATACATAATAAACCAAATCACTTTTGAAAGTCAATAACTTTTTCGATTTTTGTGATAACCTTTACCCGGCGGATGCGCTTTGAGAAATTGAAATAGCGTTCTATTTCTGTTGTTGCGATATCGTCATTCATTTTACATCGGCGCAAGTCCACGATGATGTTCTCGGATTGGTGGGATGCACTTTGAACAATATTCTTGATTGTATATTTTCCGGAACCTTCGGGGGATTTCATTTCCCATGGAACACCTTGTAAAATAATATCGGGCATACGCAGACCTTTGATGCGCGAAGGCGGTATCAATTCCACATCATATCCGTTATTCAATAGCAGGCGAACAGTATTAAATTCGTGGGGTTCCAAATGAACTCCATTTTGTATCAACTTTCCCATTTCCATACAGATAATTATAATGTTTATGGCTAGTGGGGACAAGCAAAACTTAAAGATGATTGGTTTTTGTTTGTTCTCAGCATAAAAGGTGATGAAAAATCCTCGCTTATGGACTTGCGGATTTTTTTATGGTATCATGGGAAAGCACAAAATGAGACATTATATCGGTTCGAATATCCGGACAGGTATTGAAAATATTTTTATCCATCGCTGAACGGCGATTACAGGGGATGTATCATGAACAAAAAAGAACTGACTGAACTCAAACGTCGCATGAAAAAAGGCTCCTGCACCATTACAAAAATGTGCGGCTGCTATGTGGATTCCTCCAAGAACAAAGTTACCACGTTTTCCGAAGATTTTCTTGTCTTAGAAGACGACCGGGAAGAGGAGTTCCACAAATATCTCGATATCTGCTCGAAGACGCTTTCCGGCACAATGAACAACAACCTCATTGAACTGGAGTTTGCGACGGACGAAGAAATCTCCGGCGGCATGCAAAGTTCGCTTTTGGCGCTGCGCGAGTGCGAATTGCAGAATGAGACGTTTGTCGACGCATTTTACGATCATGTGATCGACACCTATGACGAGATCGGCAATTATCTGATCCTCTTATTTTTCGATTCCTATGATATTCCGATGAAAACGACCGACAACCTCTATACTGGCGAGTCGGAGGAGGTCTATGACTATATCGTCTGCTCCATCTGTCCGGTCAACCTCTCCAAACCGGGGCTATCCTTCAACGAAGCGGTAAAACGGATCGCCGCGCGCAACCGGGACTGGGTGGTCGGCACCCCGGAAAGCGGTTTTTTATTCCCTGCTTTTACCGATCGTTCCACGGACATCCATCACGTTTTGGTCTATACGAAAAACGCGAAAGATCCGCACCGCGAATTTTGGGAGAACGGGCTTGGCTGTCCATCCAAACTTACTTCCACCGAAAAGCGGCTCACTTTTGTCGATATGATGGCGAAGACTTTAGGACCGGAAAATGAAGAAACCGCCGATATCGTCCTCGACGTACAGCAGAATATTGACGATTATGTCAAGGAAGAAATTGCAACCTACGGTGAGGAGACGAGCGTCATCCTTTCGAAAAAGGATATGAATGACATTCTCTTAGACAGCGGCATTTCCGAACGAAAGGCGGAGAAAATCTCTTCGGGTTATGAAGAATACTTTGCCGAGGAAAAGCCGACAGCGGACGAACTGGTTGACGCGAGAGCGTTGAAAAACAACGAACTTCGCAACGAAAAGAACATCCTGTCCAAGCAGGTCGTCGCATTAACGACGCAGCTGAACGAAGCCGGACTTCTTACGGCGGACGGTTCGGACGTCGATATTGTATTAAAAGTTTCCGACGAAAAAGCATCCGAAATCTCGTCCACATTCGTAGACGGCAGACGCACGCTTTTGATTCCGTTAGACGAAAGCGACACGACGACGATCAACGGGAAATCGGTGAAATTCTAAAGCGTCTTTTCATCGCTGTTCCGGCAGATCCATCTGCCGGATATAGTCTTCTTTGAAAAACGGATCATCCGCAAGCGAAACCGATATCGCACGCGAGATGATACGCATTAACTGCTCTTCCGCTTCGGGGTGGGCGAGCAGTTTTTTTGCGCCCAAAAGCGATGTATTCCCGACGGATATGGTGCGGCCGGTCCATTCCGGCGGAAGAAGTCCAACAGATGCCGCGGAGGCAAGATCTAAGTACGCCCCAAAACTTCCGGCAAGAAAGACTTCCGCTACATCCTCTTTTTTGACTCCCGCCGTCCGAAGCAGCGCGTCCGCTCCCGCGGCAACCGCCGCCTTTGCCGTCTGAAACGAGCGAATATCATCCTGCGTCAAAAAAAGACGGAAGGAGGAATCCCTGCTGTATATGGGAAAACCATCCGAAAGATATCGGTCGCAGAGCGTCCCGTGCCGGTCAATGATCCCGTCCCGATACAGTCCCGCTATCGCGTCAAAAAGTCCGCTTCCGCAAATGCCGCACACGCTTCGCCCCGCAATCGTTTCCACACGGCTGAAGCCATATTTAATTTTCACATGGGAGATCGCTCCCTCCACCGCCGCCGAACCGATGGAGATATTGCCGCCCTCGAATGCCGGACCTGCGGCGACGGACGTCACGAAAAGTTTGTCGTTTGCGGCAAGCGCCATTTCACCGTTGGTGCCGAGGTCAATCAGCAGCGTTGGGGACTTTTTTTCAAGCAGATTGAGCGCATAGAT
>CAJOQZ010000207.1 GCA_905236585.1 uncultured Lachnospiraceae bacterium | reverse complement strand
TGTTATCCGTCGGACTCATTCCCGAAAACGAACTGTCCCGGAATATGGGGATCGATATGTCTCCCGCTACCAGAGGTGCTGTGGTAAGCGATATCCTCGAAACCAGCTGCCCCGGTGTTTTTGCCTGCGGCAACGTCCTGCATGTGCATGACCTTGTGGATAACGTTTCCAAGGAAGCCGTGAAAGCAGGGGAAAATGCCGCAGCCTATATCCGCTCCTTTACCGCTTCAGAGGCGCGTCTGAAAAACGACCTGGATCCGGATTCCGCGCTGATGCAGAAATTTGCAAAGCGCAATGCGACGAGAAACGGCGTCAACCCTCAGCAGGTAGTGACAAATCCGGACGGTACGAAAACCTATACGCTCCCCTGCATAAACTGCCCTGCCGGCTGTATCGTCAACGTAACGGTACGGGAGGCGCTTTCAAACAATGCCGGAACTTCCGGTCAGCCGGGAAAGATCGAAGAAATCCTCTCTGTCACCGGACAGAGCTGCGAACGGGGGGAAATCTATGCCCGAAACGAAGTCACCGCGCCGGTCAGGATTGTTACCTCCAATGTAAAGGTTTCCGGCTCCGATAAGCCCGTCGTAGCCGTCAAAACCGCAGAGCCCGTTCCGAAGGGAAGCATCAAAGACTGTATTGCCGCCATGAAAGCGCTCATCGTTCCGGCACCGGTAAAGATCGGTGATGTAGTCCTTGCAGACATAGCAGGAACCGGGATCAATCTGGTCGCGACCGCGGAAGCTGCGTCAAATAGTTGAAAAAGAGCGGTCAGTCCTAATCTGCATAGCAAGAATATTAAAACACAACTTGAATCGCATTCGGCTCCATGATTTTCTGAACCAGCTCTCTGCAAGACATGGATATCTTATGATCTACTGTCAGATCAAACGCCGTAATGCCCATAACCACTATATTTCCGGAGGCTCCCTGGGAAATAAGATTTACCATATCCTCTTCAGACAACTCTATCTGCTCTTTAAACATATGCTGTACTAACTTCGGCGTACTGTAGAGGATTATCCTGGCGCCTTGATTCTGCATATTGGATTTTTTCATGACAGAATCAATCTTACCTGCCGCGCCTTTATCATCCGTTAAAACACATAATTTCCCATCCGAAACTCCAGGCAGATAAGATAATATATGTATACAGATTGCAATTAACTCCTCACCCAAATTATCCTCATGTTCCTTGTTACCTCTCACAGCCGCAAAGAATCTTTGATATAAACCTGATGACTTCAGATTCTTTCCTTCCAGAACTTCTAAATTGAGTTTTTCATCTGCTTTTAGCGTTTCTGTTATTGTGCTGACCGGTGTTTTCACCATTCTTACAGCCCATATCAGATACTCATTCGTTTTTTCAATCGTCGAAAAGCATTCCGAAAGAATATCGAATACATATTCTTCATTCAAGATTGCAACCTTAACGCCGGCATCATGCAAGCTTTTTATAAAACCAATGCAATTTTCCGTAAGCTTATGTCGATCTCCCGCTAACTCCATCAAGATACATCTTGTTAAAAAGATGACGATACCCCGGTCACGGAAGTATTGGATCAATATGCTCTTTTCCTTCTCTGCCAGATTAGAATGTCTTTGAAACGAACAGGTATCATAAAATAATACTTTTTCCGCTTGAAAAAAAATATCCTTAATATCCTGAGGCTCAAAATATATGGACGCTTCTATTTCACAAAAATTATCCGGGGTTTCAGTATACACTGCAGCCATAGCTTACTCCCCCTTAATTTTTGTATACAACTCACGCATATTCCGCAGCACTTTCTTGAGTGTCCGTTCGTTTATATACCCGTCTTCAATATATTTTTCCCCGAAGCCTTCAACAATATCCTCCATATGAGAATAGTCATCTCTGTGGGAAGCATCCATGATGCTTTCATCCAGCCATAAATCAGCTAATTTTTGTCGGATCTGGTCTCTTTCCAAACCAAACAGCTGCTCTGGGATCACATTTCCCGTAATCAACTCTAATTCCAGACACCTGATCAAAACAGCCATATATGGCACCTGATAATATGACATTAGTTGGATTATCGTATTGATCTCATCTCCGTGTGATTCCTCTTTGAATTTCAGATACATCCTTCTAAAGCTAACCTCAGGCATCAACAACATGCCCGCAAAGAGATTAGCCGCATATTCTTCCTCATGCTCATAATAATGATCATCTGCGAATTCAACCTTTGAGACAAACTCGCTTTCGCCAAAGAAAACATGATAAATCTCATGTGCGATCGCAAAATTCACATTTACCTTAGGTAAGGACGTATTGACCACAACATATCCCAATCCGTCTCCTCTATAGCACAATGCACCTATTTCATCATCAGCGAACGGCATTTCAAAAACAAAATATCCCTTCTTTTGAAACGACGATCTGACAATCTGCAAAATATTAAGAAGATTGCTGTCATATTCAATCCCGGAAAACGAACAGAATCGCTTGACCATAGAATCAATATCTGCACGATTCTGGACACTATATGCTATTATTTTTCTTAAACGTTCTGCCTTCACGCCTTATCCCCTTGCCACATTTGCAAACCGGCTTTCTGCACTCATTACTTCATCCATATTCTCCATCAGTTCCGTTAACCGATGCGCAATCTGCTCCTGCTCCTTGGAAGGTTCCCCCGCATAAAATGCAATCTTGTTCGCGGTATAGCTTCCCACTTGCGGAACAACAATAGAATCCGCTAAAAAAAATTCCACATTTTTCCCCAGCCCTTTTGCAATTTTTTCCATATCTGTGCCGCTTTCCTCTTGCGATCCAGTCAACAAACGCGACATTTTATTTTTTTCAATACCCGTGACCATGCTGAGATAAGTCTGCTT
>CAJOQZ010000206.1 GCA_905236585.1 uncultured Lachnospiraceae bacterium | reverse complement strand
CCGGTGCGGGCGAGCACGGCGGAGAGGTCGTTGCTTACGGAACGGTGGAGGATTTGGAAAATGAGCCGCGTTCGATTACGGGCGCGTACCTCTCCCATAAAAAAGAAATCCCCGTTCCCAAAGAGCGGCGCAAACCTGCCGGGTGGCTTACGATAAAGGGCGCAAGAGAGCATAACCTGCGCAACATCGACGTGGATGTTCCGCTGGGTGTCATGAGCTGCGTCACCGGCGTGTCCGGTTCCGGGAAAAGTTCGCTGATCAACGAGATTTTATACAAGTCGCTGGCACGGACGCTTAACCGCGCCCACCGTCTGCCGGGCGACCACGACGGAATCGACGGAGTAGATCAACTGGACAAGATCATCGCCATCGACCAGTCGCCAATCGGGCGTTCGCCGCGCTCCAATCCGGCGACATATACCGGCGTATTCGACATGATCCGCGACCTGTTTGCGGGAACGCCGGATGCGAAGGCGCGCGGCTATAAGAAGGGGCGGTTTTCGTTCAATGTAAAAGGCGGACGCTGCGAAGCGTGCGCCGGGGACGGCATCATCAAAATCGAGATGCATTTTCTGCCGGATGTCTACGTGCCGTGCGAGGTGTGCGGCGGCAAGCGTTACAACCGGGAAACCCTTGAGGTTTTATATAAGGGAAAAAACATATTCGACGTGCTGGACATGACCGTGGAGGAGGCGCTTTCCTATTTTGAGCATCTGCCCGCCATCAAGCGCAAGATTCAGACGCTGTATGACGTCGGACTAGGATATATCAAACTCGGACAGCCGTCGACGACGCTCTCCGGCGGCGAAGCGCAGCGGATCAAATTAGCGACGGAACTGTCCCGGCGCAGCACCGGCAAAACCATCTATGTATTGGACGAGCCGACGACGGGGCTGCATTTTGAGGATGTCAACAAACTCGTGAGCATCCTGCGCCAACTTTCCGACGGCGGCAACACGGTGGTCGTGATCGAACATAACTTAGACGTGATCAAGACGGCGGACTACATCATCGACCTCGGACCCGACGGCGGGGACAAGGGAGGAACCGTTGTCGCTAAGGGAACGCCCGAACAGGTTGCGAAGAGCAAAAAATCCTATACGGCAAAATATGTCCGCGACGCGCTTGCGGCGGCGAAAAAGGCATAACGGGAAAGTATCATGCAGGCATTGATGCAACAGATCTTAAAATTCGGCGTGGTCGGTTTTATCAGTTTCTTTATCGACTTCGCAATATATACCGTATGCTGCAACGTTCTGGGCATACCGTATTTGATCGCCGGTTTTTTGGGGTTTACCATATCGGTGATCTTCAACTATATCCTAAGCATGACCTTCGTTTTTAAGCGTCGGGACGACTTGTCCCGGACGAAGGAGTTTGTCATCTTTGTGATTTTGTCGGTCGTCGGGCTGGGGCTGAACGAACTGATCCTCTTTATCTGCATCGACATAGTCTATCATAACTGGGCATGGCTTAGTGGATGGCTTCCCGTTTCCTTTGCCAACGTCGGCGCAAAATTCGCGGCAACCGGCATCGTGATGGTCTGGAATTTCATCTCGCGGAAAATCTTTTTGGAAAAGAAGAATGCGTAAACGAAGCGGCTTTTGTAAAAAATGCAAAAATCCTGCGGAAATATCCAAAAAAATCGTTGAAAAATCGCAGGAAAAGGATATAATATATAATGCTTTTTTGTCGGAACAGACGCGTGCATTTTGCCTGTTATCGGAGAATATTATCTTTGAGCGCAATGAAAAAATATATATAGATTTTGGTAAAAGGAGCATAAAATGTCGGCATCGGATATCGGAATAGATTTGGGAACTGCAAGCATCCTTGTATATGTCAAGGGCAAGGGCGTTGTGTTAAAAGAGCCCTCGGTCGTTGCATTCGATCGGGACACGAACAAGATCAAAGCGATCGGCGAGGAAGCGCGGCTGATGCTCGGACGTACGCCGGGGAATATCGTCGCGGTGCGCCCCTTGCGGCAGGGAGTCATCTCGGATTATACGGTCACCGAGAAAATGATAAAATATTTCATTCAGAAGGCGATCGGACGCAGGAGTTACCGCAAGCCGCGGATTTCGGTCTGCGTGCCGAGCGGCGTTACCGAAGTGGAAAAGCGTGCGGTAGAGGACGCGGCATATGCGGCGGGAGCACGGGAAGTATTCATTATCGAGGAGCCGATTGCGGCGGCGATCGGTGCGGGGATCGACATCTCCCGTCCCTGCGGCAACATGATCGTCGATATCGGCGG
>CAJOQZ010000205.1 GCA_905236585.1 uncultured Lachnospiraceae bacterium | reverse complement strand
CAACACTGCGCCTTTTAGGCGCGCTAGCAATAAAGCCCCTTATAGGGGCTCTCATAAAACCACCACTTGAAGTGGTGGTTGGTTACTTAGGCGTTTTTGTTTTTTTCCGGTACTTGACATTTGGAGCCGGTTTGTGTAAAAAGAATATGTGTCTCCTTAGTTAAATGGATATAACAAGTCCCTCCTAAGGATTAGTTGGGGGTTCGATTCCCTCAGGAGACGTATAAAAATGTCACTGCATCCCAGTGGGATACAGTGACATTTTTACGAGTCCATTCTGGACTCGAAGGGTTCGAGTCTCCGTTTCACTTCGGACGGCACTGAGCGCACGTCTACCAGACGTGCAGTGCCCCTCAGGAGACGTAAAAATGGTCAAGAAGGAGAAATTGGGATGACTTGTTTTGTATGCAAAGGCACTCTTGAAAACAAGTATACCAACTTTATCGCTGATTTGGGAAATTGTATAATCATTGTTAAAGATGTCCCATCGCAAGTATGTACGCAATGCGGCGAGGTGTCTTATTCTGATGCTGTAGCCCGGGAATTGGAGAGAATCGTTGAAGAAATGCGCCGCCAGCCAATGGAAATTGTTGTCACGCATTTTGCAGATATGAAGGCGGCATAAGGAACGGGAAAGGAATCATCATGAATAAGATGCGAGCAGTTCTGCTCGTCGCGGCATTAACAATAATCTTGGGAGGCTGCGGGGCAACGACATCAAATCCGGGAACGGATGAAAAGGAACAGGAGATAAATGACCAAGCATACACAGCTGTCACGGATGATGCGGAACTAAGAAATGTTTTTGATAACAACCCAAGTAGCATAATTTTGTATGGATTTGATGAAAAGAAATATGAAATTAGTGATGAAAAGGATGTTGAAACTATTATTGATACATTTGATATAAGGAACGGTCAGGACTGGATAAGTGTAGATTTTTATAGAGTTTTAGTGGTGGGTCCGCAGTCAGTATTAGTAGATGGCTGCGGATTTTTTTGTGGCAACGAGAAAAAATACATCATAAAGGTTGGATTTTTGTCCACTTATGACAAAATATCGACCATCTGTTACATCCCGATTATTATCTATTTCAAAAAACCGATAACAAAAAAGAGCGGTAACGCATATGTGACGTTGCCCTTCACGAATTTACCGAGAAAGAGAAAGATAGGCAATCGGTTCGGTCGTGAACGGCAACTTTAGGAGAGCAGGATATGCTAAGCGGTATTGCGGATATAAGTATTTATCAAATAATTGCGGAACTGACGGAAATACCATGCAGGGTGGTCTTTCTTTTTATCTTATGGGATCGCTTTGTCCCGCTTTTTTCCGGGGTTGAGAGGAAGGAAAAAGAGCATACGGTCATTCTTGCCGTGGTAATGACTGCGGCAGAGGTTTTGCGGTGGTGCGTATTTACGGACGGATTTCCGATTTGGATGATTTTGATGTGCGGCATACCTTTACTATACGCGTATTTCTGCAAAAGAGAAAAGATGCCGGAAACGCTTTTTTCATTGATTCTGTTCTTGAATTTGAGATATCTGTCATATTTTTTTGTCAATTCCATAATAAATGCGGCTGCAAAAAAAATCATGGCGGGGCTTACCATGGCGGCGGATGTTGAGGGGTTCGTCTCGTTTCGGGTAGGCATTCTTTATCTGCTGTGCGAAGGGCTTTATATCGTCATGCCTTTGTTGGAGATCTTGCCGCTGATTTGGTTTGTGAAACGACCCGAAAAAATGCGGTGGATGGAGTTTTGTTATCTGTCTGTTATGAATGTTGCCGGGATTATCCTGACGCGGATTATGATGGGAATCGCCGTTTTAGATACTGCGGACGGAGCCGTTATTCTGCTTGATGAAAGACCTCACCTAATATGGCTTTTGCCGTTGGTGGCGGTTCTTTTGTATGTTGGCGATCTGTCGGCAATTCTCATATGGCAGAGATACTGCACGTTTCGCCGGCAAAGCGAACTGTATTTGGCAAGGAGCATGGAGGAAGAGGCGATCCGAAGGCGTTTGGAGGATACGGAGCGCTATTACGATCAGGTGCGAAAAGTAAAGCATGAAATGGCTAACCACATGACAAATATCCGGGGGCTTGCCGAACAGGGGCTGAATGAGGAACTGTGCAGGTATATCACAAATATGGATGATGCGATCCGATCGGTGGAAATGCGGTATCATACCGGTGATCCGGTCACGGATGTTGTTATGAATGATAAGTTTCGAAAGGCAGAGGAGAGTGGGATTGCGTTTTCTTCAAACTTTGTATATGAAAGTTCGTGGGGCATACCGGTGTATGACCTGTCGATTGTGCTGTCTAATATCTTGGATAACGCGCTGCGGGCGGCGGGGTCTGCCTCGGATGACTTAAAATATATGGATATGAAGATGATTGAGCGGGAAAATGTGATACTTCTTGTCTGCGAGAACGGCTTTGATCCGTCGGCGGAGGCAGCGAGGGATATAAACGATATATGGCACGGGATTGGACTGAAAAATGTCGAGGATATTGCGGAGCGCTACAACGGGGCGGTGGATATCCAGAAGGACGATTCGGTTTATCGGATATCGGTTCTGCTAAAAAAACGTCCTTTTGAGACAGGAATACGACCTTCTGTTACAAGCGGGTTATATGTCAAATCTTAGCATCCGAAATAGCAGTTGAAAGACATGGAAATTGTCGTGGTCGTTTGGATGATTGCGTCATAATTTATGGTGAAAGTGAGGTTTAGGCATATGAAAATAGGTTCAGAAGGAATCCATCCTATCCCCGAACAGGATCGCTATGCAAAAATGCAGGGGACACAAGGTGCGAAAAGGACGGAGCAGACAGGAAAATCGGATAATGCAAAAGAATGGGATGCGAATGCGATGCTAACGGATGCGTATATTCTTTCCGCTCCGGTAAAGGGATTATACAGACCGGGGAAAGATGCGCAAGGCAATTCCAAGATCGATTATATTGCTCCGAAAAAAGATGCGCTGCCGGAGGCAAAAGCGGATGATAAGGTTTCAAGTGATGCAAAGAGAAGCGGATTGACAACGACCGACACGGATAAGGTGGATCGCGAAATAGAAAAACTGGAAGAGAAGAAAGCGCGCATAGAGCAGGAAATTCGTACCGCCGAAGAAGAGCGGCAGAAAAAATTGGAGCAGGAACTTCGCAAGGTAGAGGCGGAACTGGCACAGAAGGACAATGATAATTATAGGCGGCAGAATGCGGTGGTTTTGGACGAATGATTATAGGGCACAATCCGAACTTTTTCTTTTCAACCGTTTCTTCGTCTGCTAAAATGGAGTTGCTTTTTATCGGCTATTAAGGAACGTGTTATGAATAAAAACGGCAAAGTAGAATTTATGCGGTTTGTCTTTTCCGTCATCATCATTCTTTTTCATTGCCACCGCACGCTTGACTTTGAATACTGGATGATCGGCGATTATGGGATTGCCGCGCTCGACCGCGGGTATTTCGGCGTGGAATTTTTCTTTTTAATTACCGGATTTCTGATGGCTAAATCTATTTTCGCCAAACGCGGGCGGATCGCATCCGGCGTGGATGCGCCGGTTGATCTCGGCAGCCAGTCGTTTCGTTATTTCATTCGAAAATATATGTCGATCTTCCCTTATCACGTAATCAGTTTTTCCGTCCTGATCGTCGTTCGGATGTTCACGCGCGAAATCTGGGGGCGCATTGACGATATATTGCAGTTCTTTTTTGACAGCATTCCCGAGTTTTTCTTTTTGCAGAAATTCGGTTTTACTTATACGAATGTAGACGTTATCGAGTGGTTCATTTCGGCGATGCTGATCGCGATACTGCTGCTCTATCCGATCGCGTTCCGCTTTTACTCGATGTTTACGCACGTGATCGCCCCGCTGGGGTCGCTTTGGATTTTGGGGATGATGCAGTATAATTACGGAACCTTTGCCGACCATACCCGTTGGCTGGGCTTCGGCTATGCCTGCGTGCTCCGCGCGATTGCCGAAATCGCGCTCGGCATGAGTCTTTTTGATCTGTCCCGTTTTATCAACCGCTACACACATTCCGAAACGACGCAAACAATCTTTACCGTTTTGGAGATTTTTGGCTTTATGCTGTCCGTCGTCTATTCGCTCTCGGGCTATACCTCCCGCTATGAGACGCACGTGCTGATCTTTCTTGCCATCTCGATCATGCTGACCTTTACGGGACAGACCAGAGGGAACGCGATTTTTGATAAAAACTGGATCTATTGGCTCGGAAAAATGAGCATGCCGATCTATCTCTGTCAGTTGATCGGTCTTGCGATCGTCTACAAATACATCAAAACACCGCCCATAGCGATCCGCTGTCTGATCGTTTTGGCAATCACGTTTGCGATGTCGCTTCCGTGCGAGTATTTCGGCAGGAAATTGCAACAGGTGATGATGAAAAAGTTTCAATTACCGATAGAGTGAGGCGGTCATGAAGAACAATGCGGCTGAAGTTATTCCTGTTCCGCCGGATGGAAGAGATGGACATGCGCTTCGGAATTACGGAAGAGGAACTCGACAGCGTACACGAGGTAAAAATAGAATAACTTCGTCACGATGGAGGTAATGGTATGATATTGAAAAACATCCGGAAGAGATTGCACGTTTTGCAATACAATCGAGCAGACAGAAAGAACTGGGAGGCAAAGATGAACGCGCCTCTTACGTGCCGGATCATCTCGTGCGGAGAATCCGTCATGGCAGAACATGATGAGATGCAAGTGCGCAAAATTGAACGGGAGGAAGGTCACGCCGAAGGCGTCCTTGAAAAGGCAAAAGAGGTTTTTGAAAATCTCATTGCCGCAGGAATGTCGAAAGAACAGGCTGTGTCCATTTCCGGTTACAAGCCTGCATGATTGAAAAATGCATACAAAAAACGTCGCTTTATTGCGGCGTTTTTTTGTTTCCAAAGTCAGAGGTCGCTGCTCGATCTTCAAACCGCCGGGCACTACAGTCACGCTGAATTTTGACGTCACATCCGCGCCGTTTTCGTCCAATACAATCGCTGTGCCGTTGATTGTAGTTTGCCCGCTGTCACTTACGGTTGTTGCCCTGTCACATTTAGGTGTTATATTTCCGTGATGAAATTCATTATCCCGTTAAGCGCCTCGTCTGCATCTATCCCAAGCCAGTTCTTATCCGATTTAACTAATCTGTCTCTGTAGCGATTACTTCTGAATGTCCTGTTTAACCTGCTGATAATATCCGACATATTGTTTTCCTTCATTCCCAAGTCAGTCAGGATAAATTCCGAGATGCATTTTTCAAGTTTCGTTGTGCTAACTCAATCTTTAAGATAATACATATCAAAAATGTCCTTATATCTTGTGGATGCAGCCCCAAACTTAAGCAGGGATCGCAGTTTTTCTGCGAACATCTGCTCCTTTGAGTTGATCAGAAGGCTTACTCCCTCATCATCGTATCCAATATCGAAACAAAACTCCTCTTGCAAAACATCCATATGGGTATGCACGCCAAGATCCATCTTGCTTTGAATACTGATTCCATCTGTGTCGGTTATCTCCACATATATTCTTTTTCCATGATAATCCTGCTGGCTTAATTCGGTAATTTCACCCACTCGTTTAATACTGATATCTTCTAAAACATTGAGTTTCTGAACAAATGCATCTATAGATTCATCACTAAGGGAATACCGGATGAAGTCAATATCCATATCCTGCGTTGCCCTTCGTACATCTCTGGTAATCTCACGCATAACGACACCGCCCTTTATTGTTACATTTTTGTTAAGAGTACTTCTCGAAATAGCGTTCAGCACTATATCCTGACAGACCCTGGATGTAAGGTTATCGCCCGTATATCCTGATTCTTCTGCCTTCTTAAGCATCTCCGAGATTCTTCCCATCACAAAACCTCCAATTCCAGACTGTTAATGATCATTTCGCTCTTCGGCATTTCCTCTGACATATCCTGTATCAATGTAATATCCATGGAATCTATGCGTTTCCGGTAATTTAATATTATTTCCTTGTAATAGTCAAAAGGCAGGCGGTTCTTATTGCGTAAAAGTTCAAGCAGCATCCTCTCATATCCGTATATCCTGATGAAAGTGCCGTCTACCTCACGCATTGTCATCCCGAGTTCGAGGATGCCATAATTATCAAAACTCTGGACTACGCGCCTGTCCCTTATTTTGGCATCATCTTTGTCTGTCTCAAGATAGTACTTATCCGGTATTGTATCCGTTAATCCAAGATAAAAAAAGGCGCTTCTCATAGTGAATACTGCTCTTGGATACTTCTTCGCAATAATCGCGGTTTCAAATTCAAAACTCTTATCCGAATAGATGCCCGGTTCAATTTTGAATATTTCCCCTGCGGCTAATGCTTTATTAATCTGGTAGTCATTCTTATATCTTTGCAGACATTCATTATAATTGCTTATCATAATGGTTTTCCTCCGTAAATTCTAATATTATACGGATGTTTGCCAAAATTATATATTATATGTTTTTTTTTGGCTAGTGATTATTATAGTTTTTATCTTACTGCGTAAAGAACCGCCGCTTACTGCT
>CAJOQZ010000204.1 GCA_905236585.1 uncultured Lachnospiraceae bacterium | reverse complement strand
CGCCCGCTCCCGTCCGATGTACTCGTAGAGCGTGCCGCCGAAATCATTGGTTATGTTGTATTTTCCGTCGGAAAAAGCGCCCGCGCCTCCGAATCCGTTCATAATCGCGCAGGTCGGGCATTTGATGCAGGATTTTACCTTTAATCCGTCGATCGGACATTTGCGCTGTTCCAACGGATGCCCCGTTTCAAACACCGCAATTTTATACTCCGGTTTTTTTTGCATCAATTCGTATGCGGAAAAAATGCCTCCCGGTCCCGCTCCGATGATGATGATATCATAATTCTTCATTCGTTTTCTTTTCCTCTATTGATTTTCCTATTTCATCATCTGTAGGAACATGCGTTGCAACATACAACATAAAATCAGTAATTTCAGAATCTGTCCAACCTCTTTCTCTAAGTCCGACAATGACATTAGCACGCTCATTCCTTGTCATGCTATACCTCGTTATTGTAGAATTGCCGACAAATTCCTCTGTATCGCTTCCGCCACATCCGGCTTGTTCATAGAATAGACGTGAATATTTTTCACCCCGTGCGCCAGCAGATCTACGATCTGCTCCGTCGCGTAGATGATGCCTGCCTGTTTCATTTTTTCCGGGCTTGTTCCGTAAAAATCCACGATCGCCCGGAAGCGTTCAGGAAGTTCCGCTCCGCTCATCTGGATGGAACGTTTGATCATCTTCGCGTTGGTGATCGGCATGATTCCGGCGACGATCGGCACGGTAATCCCCCTGTCCCTTGCGCGGTAGAGGAAGTTGTAAAACAAGTCGTTGTTAAAAAACATCTGGCTTGTCAAAAAGTCGCATCCCGCATCCGCTTTTTCTTTTAAGTATTTCAAATCCTCGTCGCGGCTGTCCGCCTCGGGATGCCCCTCCGGGTAACACGCGCCGCCGATGCAGAAATCTCCCGCCGCCTTGATATCTGCAATCAGTTCCGTCGCGTGATGGTACTCCTCATGCGGCGCCCCGCCCTCGGGGATGTCGCCGCGCAGCGCCATGATGTTATGAATCTCCCTCTCCTGATATTTCGCGATCATTTTTTTCACATGATCCCGCGTGGAGGAGACGCAGGTCAAATGCGCCAGCATCGGAACATGATAGGTCTTTTGCAAAAGCGATGCAATGTCAACCGTATAATCGGATGTACCGCCGCCCGCGCCGTAAGTGACGCTCATAAAATCAGGAGTCAGTGCCGCGATCTTTGTCGCCTGGAGGCTTACGTCTTCCATTTTATCCGACGTCTTCGGCGGGAAAACCTCGAACGAAAGGGTAGCCGGTTTGCTGTTTATAATGTCAATAATCTTCATGATCTCATCCAATTATTATGATGCGGCGCGTGCCGAAAGCCATCCTTTGATGTCCGATACGCCGCGGTATTTTTCAAATCCGCCCTCATCTAAAAGAACCAGCGTCGGTGCCTGCATGATGCCGAACTTTTCAACGAGTTCCGGTTCCTCGTTGGCGTCGAGCGTCCGATATTCGATCCCAGCGTCATCCAAAAGCGACCCCGCCGTCTTGCAGTTCGGACAGGTCGACGTCTTAAAGAGAAGCGCCTGCCGCGTGCCATTCATAGCATCCGCAAATGCATCTGTTTCTGCACTTTCCGCCGCTGCATCTGTCTTTACCGCAGCATCCGCATCATCCGTCCGGGCTGTCCGCAAATCATTTTTTACCGAAGAAAAATCATGAATGCTTTCGGAAACGCCGATGTCATATACCTTGCGGTCTTTATATTCCTGCGTCTTGCCGTCGTTCCAGTTGGAAACCGGACGGTAATATCCGGTGATGCGGCTGTATACTTCCGTCTCGCCGCCGCAATGCGGGCATATCTTCTGCTCACCCACAAGATAGCCGTGATCCTTGCAGATGGAATAGGTCGGCGACATGGTATAGTACGGCAGTTTGTAGTTGTCCGCAATCTTTTTCACAAGGTTCGCCGCCGCTTTCCAGTCGGGCAGTTTCTCCCCGAGGAACGCATGGAACACCGTCCCCGACGTATAAAGGGTCTGCAGGTTGTCCTGAATGTCCAGTGCCGAGAAAATATCCTCGGTATAGCCCACCGGCAGGTGCGAAGAATTAGTATAGTACGGCTTTCCGTTCATATTCGCCGTGATGATGTCGCCAAATTCCTCCGTATCATGTTTTGCAAAACGGTAGGTGGTGGACTCCGCCGGCGTCGCTTCCAAGTTGTACAGGTCGCCGTACTGCTCCTGATAATCGGAGAGACGCTCGCGCATATGGTTCAACACATCTTCTGCAAAGGCTTGCGTGCGTTCATCCGTCAGATCCGCCCGCAGCCAGTTCGCATTCAAGCCCACTTCGTTCATGCCGACCAGTCCGATTGTTGAAAAATGATTGTCAAAACCGCCCAGATAACGCTTCGTATACGGATAGAGCCCCTGTTCAAGCAGTTTCGTGATAACGGTCCGCTTCGTCTTCAAACTCCGCGCCGCAATATCCATCAGATTGTCCAGACGGCGGTAAAAGTCCGCTTCATCTTTTGCCAGATAAGCGATCCGCGGCATATTGATCGTCACTACGCCGATAGAGCCTGTGGATTCGCCCGAGCCGAAGAACCCGCCCGATTTCTTGCGGAGTTCCCGAAGGTCAAGGCGCAGACGGCAGCACATGGAACGCACGTCGGACGGCTCCATATCGGAGTTGACATAGTTGGAAAAATACGGAGTGCCGTACTTCGCGGTCATTTCGAATAATAATTTGTTGTTCTCCGTCTCGCTCCAGTCAAAATCACTCGTGATCGAATAGGTCGGGATCGGATACTGGAATCCGCGTCCGTTCGCGTCGCCCTCGATCATGATCTCGATGAACGCCTTGTTCACCATGTCCATTTCTTTCTGGCAGTCGCCATAGGTGAAGTCGACTTCCTTGCCGCCGACGATCGCCGGAAGATTCGCCAGATCCTTCGGCACCGTCCAGTCTAAAGTGATATTGGAAAACGGTGCCTGGGTGCCCCAGCGGCTCGGCGTATTCACACCGTAGACAAAGGACTGGACGCACTGCTTGACTTCTTTTTGCGACAGATTGTCAATCTTGACAAACGGCGCCAAGTAGGTGTCAAAGGAGGAAAACGCCTGTGCGCCCGCCCATTCGTTCTGCATGATGCCGAGGAAATTCACCATTTGGTTGCACAGCGTGGACAGATGCCCCGCCGGCGCCGACGTAATCTTGCCCGGCACGCCGCCCAAACCCTCCTGGATCAACTGCTTCAGGCTCCAGCCCGCGCAGTATCCGGTCAGCATGGACAGATCGTGCAAATGGATCGCCGCGCTCCGGTGCGCCGACGCAATCTCCTCGTCGTAGACTTCCGACAGCCAGTAGTTTGCCGTAATCGCGCCGGAATTGGATAAAATCAGCCCGCCTACCGAATAGGTGACGGTGGAGTTTTCTTTTACGCGCCAGTCGTTGATCTTCAGATAATCGTCTACCAAATCTTTGTAGTTTAACAGGGCGGAATTGACATTGCGGACTTTTTCCCGCTGCTTGCGGTACAGGATGTATGCTTTTGCCACATCTGCAAAACCTGCCTCGGACAGTACCTTTTCCACGCTGTCCTGGATGTCCTCTACCGTTACTTTGCCGTCTGTGATCTTCTCTTCAAAATCCGCGGTCACGCGAAGCGCTACCAGATCGATCACGCTCGGATGATATTCTTTTTCGAGCGCTACGAACGCTTTTGTAATTGCCGCGGTGATTTTGTCGATGTGAAAGTCTACTACGTTTCCGTCCCTTTTAACTACCTGATACATGATTTCCTCCTAAAATGATAACGACTTTTTGTCTATGGACGCCCTTCGGAACATATCTCTCACGGGAGGAGACAACTCCCTTTGAGAGATATGTCCCCGAAGGGCATGATACCGGTTCGATTCGGTTTGCCGCTGCTGGTGATTCATTTGAAAAGAATCCATCCGCCACTCCCTATGAATGCATATCTCTCACGGGAGAGACAACTCCCTTTGAGAGACATGCATCCATAGGTCGCTGGTGTAAGATGCCTTACGCCAGCGAACCGGAAAATCATGTTCTGCTAAGACCGTTGTCTCGGTCGCGCAGAATATGATTTCCGGTGAGCGGTATATTTACCGCTCCCAGTGAAAAATATCCCCCACGGGCGGAGACAACGCCCTTTGTGGGATATTTCTTCACCGGTCGCTGGTATCTGGCTTCACACCAGTGAACCAAAAGATTTTTTTCTCAAAGGACGTTGCTCCGTCCGTGAGAGAAAAATTTTTGGTGAACGGCAGTCTCGCTTATGCCTTTCACCAGTGAACCAAAATATTGTTTCTCTAAGGGAGTTGTCTCTCCCGTGAGAAATAATATTTGTGGTGAACGGCGGTCTCGCTTATGCCTTTCACCAGTG
>CAJOQZ010000203.1 GCA_905236585.1 uncultured Lachnospiraceae bacterium | reverse complement strand
CACCGGCGTCATCTTATGCCTGCCGAAAAGCACCCCGACACAATACGCGCAGGTGTCGCTTCCCCATGAACATAGAATGATCAGCCAGACGTAATACGCGCCGTGCGGCAGTTCCCGTGTCAGGTAAATATAGGAAAGCATCACCGACACATAGAAAAAAGAAAAAAAAGCTGCCATGACCTGATGCGCCTGATACTTCGGAAAGGTGCATACATAGACGAACAACAACGCAATTAGAAGGACGGTAGAAATCATGGCAAAATCATCCTCCGCCGAAACTACCGGAATACGAAGCAAAAAATAGTATAACGGCGTCGCAGCATACGCCACGCCGAATACCGTCATCCTTGAAAAAAGCCCCTTCGCAGCGTTCGGTTCTGCGTCGTTAGGACAGAATACACGCTGCAGTTCATGAATCCCGATACAGGAAATCATGATCAATGCCGCAAAAAGCGCAAGACCGCCTATGACAAAAACTGCCGCCATCACGGCAACAAGAATGATTCCGCTAAGTAACCTTTGCTTAAACATCCGCTAAACCTTTCCGTAACGCCGTTCGCGATCCATATATGCCTGCACCGCTTCTTTTAACTCGTCCTCATGAAAGTCCGGCCAAGCCACCGGCGTAAAATAAAACTCCGCGTAAGCAAGCTGCCATAACAGATAATTCGACAGCCGCTGCTCGCCGCTGGTACGGATCAAAAGATCCGGGTCAGGAATCCCTGCCGTATCCAGAAAAGATGAAAACTTCTCCTCGGTGATATCCTCTGTAGAAAGCGTTCCGTCCTTTACCTCGGAGGCGATGCGTTTTGCCGCCCGGAGGATCTCATCCCGGCTGCCGTAATTTAAGGCGATGCTTAAAGTAAGTCCGGTATAGTTTTTCGATGCGTCTTCCAATATGCGGATCTTTTCTTGCATCTTCGGGTCGAGTCTGCCGATGTCGCCGATGATTCGAACGCGCATATTGTTCTTCTCTGCGATCTCCAGACAGTTCTTCAGATAACTGTCCAAAAGTTTCATCAGAGCCGCCACCTCATCCGACGGACGGTTCCAGTTCTCAGTTGAAAACGCGTAAAATGTCAGATAACGGATGCCAAGGTCATACGCCGCACGGCAGATCGGCTCGACATTCTTTGCGCCCATGGTATGCCCGTAGGTGCGCGGCATCCCCTTCGCCTTCGCCCAGCGTCCGTTCCCGTCCAATATGATCGCCACATGCTTCGGCACATCCGCCATAACAACTATCCTTTCCGCCCGAACAGCCCCTTATATAACGCAAGAGACACGCTTGACGTGTCCCTCCCGCCTGTTTGTTACATGTTATACCGTAAGTATCTCTTTTGATTTCACGGCAACTGCTTCGTCGATCTTCTTTACGTAACTGTCCGTCAGTTTCTGTACATCTTCTTCCAGTTCCTTGATCTCGTCTTCCGAAATGTCCGGCGACTTTGCCAGTTTTTTGAAGGAATCATTGGCGTCCCGTCTGATATTGCGAACCGCAACCTTGGCGCCCTCGCCCTTTTTCTTGATGTCCTTCGCGAGTTCCTTACGGCGTTCCTCGGTAAGTTCCGGGAAGACGAGGCGGACAACTTTACCGTCGTTCGTCGGCGTGATACCGACATCGCTCGCTAAAATCGCTTTTTCAATTGCCTTAACCAAACTTGCCTCCCACGGCTGAATCTGAATCATCCGCGGCTCCGGAACAGACACATTCGCGCACGACTGCAACGGTGTCTGCGTCCCATAATAATCCACCGTAATCCGGTCCAAGATATGTGGATTGGCACGTCCCGCACGTACACGCGAAAACTCATCCTGCATATTGTCAAACGTCTTCGTCATCTTCTCGTCATAGATTTTTAACCGATCATCCATAACCTTCTCCTTTATAAAATAATCCCCCGTATTATGCCGTAACGTATGTCCCGTTAAACTTGCCGCTTACCGCATGCACGATGCTGTCCTCTTCTTCGAGAGCAAATACATACATCGGCATATGGTTCTCCAAACACATGATCGACGCCGATAAATCCATTGCCGCCAGCCGCTTGTCCACGACCTCCTCGATAGATACCGTATCATAGCGCTTCGCGTCCTTGTCCACACGCGGGTCGCCCGTATAAATCCCGTCGACCGCCTTCGCCAAGAGAATGGCGTCCGCTTCAATCTCGATCGCCCGCAGCGTAGTCGCCGTATCCGTTGAAAAATACGGATGTCCCGTCCCTCCGGCAAAGAAAACAACCTTTCCCGAATTAAGAGCCGCAAGCGCGGCATCCTTGGAAAAAAGTGTCGAAAAACTGCCGCAGACAAAAGGCGTCATTATCTCGGTCGCCATGCCGACAAACCGGAAGATTTCGGACACATAGATGCAGTTCATTACCGTTGCGAGCATGCCGATCTGATCTGCTTTGGTTCGGTCGATCGTCTCTGACGTCCTGCCTCGCCAAAAGTTGCCGCCGCCGATAACGATCGCAACCTGCATCCCGTCATCTGCGATTGCCTTCACCTGCTTAGCGACACGCACGCAGGTCGCTTCGTCAAATCCATGTCCGCTCTCTCCCGCAAGCGCCTCACCGGAAAGTTTTAATAATATCCGCTTCATGATTATTTCTCAAAAACGCTGTTGACATCCATATCTGCGTACTTCTGCGAGCAGAAGCCTTCGATTACCGCGCCGTTGTTGATCTGAACGGAACGCGATACGATATTGCCCGCAACAACCGCAGAAGAATCAACGACAACCGGTCCGTGAATATCAATGTCGCCCTTCACCGCTCCGGCAATTACCGCAGAAGTTGCGGAAATATTGCCGATAACGACGGAATTGACGCCGATCTTCACCGTGCCGGAGGATGCGATTTCTCCCTGCACTCTTGCCGCATCAGCGAAAAACTCGGAAGACGTGGAATTGCCGTTGATCGTGCCGGTAACCGTCAGTTTGCCGTTGCACTTGACATTCCCGCTGATAAATCCCTGCACTTCGATGGAACCTGTGGATTCCAGATCGCCGGTGATCCGCATATTCTTCGTGATCACCGCGTTCTCATCCGAAGCCGGTTCCGGCTGAACCACCGGTTCCTCGACAACCGTCTGATCCATCGTGTTCTGCAACATATCATTCGTATCCATTTTCGCAATCTCCTTTTCGATGCTTGTATCGGATGTATTCTCTTGCTTCTTCGGCGCGGGCGCACTAACCGGCTCCGCTTTAACGACTGTCGGCGCCGGCTCTTCATCGACGCGTTTTGCCACCTGCTCCAAAAGCCCGTCTAACTTGGATAATTCCGTATCCGCGTCAATATCGGTATCAATCGTATTGACGATATCATCTGCTCCCTTTGCCTCCTGCTCCGATGCCGGGGTATTCCCCAACGGAACCAGTTCGTCAAGAGCTTCCGAAAAATCATCTTTGAAATCCTTAAAAAAACTCATTTTACTCCTCCGCTGTATGATTGGTCGATAAAGTTACATGTTGAATCAGCCTCGTATCTTCGCTGATCGGCAAAAGCAGCGCCCCCTGCGCCTGCAGTTTTTCAATCAATGTCGGCAGTGCCTCGACTGTGATCGTCTTGTTCTCCGAGTCATGCATCAAAACCACCGACGTTTTATATTTTACCACATCCCGCATAACGTTTTCAACTAAATCATCTGCGGTATATGCCTGTGTCGTCGCGTCGCCGCTTGCAACGTTCCAGTCAAAATAAACGATCCCCTTGTCCGTCAGGTACTCGATATATTCCGCCATATCGACATTGGATACCTTGTTCGAACTGCCGCCGGGGAACCGGTAATACATGCTGTCCACGCCTGTCGTATCATAAATCAGATTCTCGATCAGGTCGAGATCCTGCGCAAACGCGTCAACCGAAGCATAGATGTCGGAATACTTGTGCGTATACGAATGCATCCCGATCGTATGCCCCTCCTCCACGATCCGCTTGTACATAGCAAGCGAATGTTCGTCCGTATGTCCCGTAACGAAAAAGGTTGCCTTGATCCCATAATCGTCTAAGACATCTAAGACTTCCGCGGTCCGCTCCGACGGTCCGTCGTCAAAGGTCAGATAAACTTTCAGCGTATCATCCGGCGCCGCTAAATTCTCTTCCGCCGTCCCGACATAGGTCAGCAGCTGGGAATCCATCTCCCCGTCCGCGGAAGCATAATCGGAAGAGACCTCTTTCATGCGCTCCGCGAGAAGAATGTTGATCTGCCGCTGCAGCGAAAAGACCTTGAAGCACAGGAAGGTTAAAAGAATAAAGGACAGCACCATCCACGCCGTAATGATTGTTATGATCGCATTTCTGATGCGGCGCACCCGGCTTCTTCGGTCGCGCCTTGCATCATTTTCTGTCTGTGTATCCATCTTACTCTCCGTCTTCAAAAAATTCTTTTCTATTCTAATTCATTCGTTTATGCAAGTCAATATTCATATCGGTTACATGACGAAAATCCATTTTCATCCTATCATGCATTTGGGAACAAACGCTTCTTTGTGTTTGACGGCAAAAATGCCTTAACCTCACACAAAGAAGCGTTTATTCTCAACATGATATTGAAAAACAGCGGTGACTTTCGCCTCCGCTGTTTTTCGTTTTATAAGGTAGAGTAATTATGATAACGTCATTTATCTTTTGAACAGGTCGTATACCTCGTCCACATTCATTTTCAGGATCTTCTCCACCGCTTCTTCCGTTTCGCAGACTTCCGCAATCCGTCCTAAGACTTCGACATGCTCATTGCCTGTGCTTGCGATGCCGACAACTAATTTTACAATATTGCCGTCGCCCCAGTCTACGCCTTCCGGGTATGTGAATACCGTAAGCCCGGAGCCTAAGATCTCACCGCGCATCTCTTCGATCCCATGCGGCACGGCAAGCGAATTTCCGATCGCCGTGTTGAAGACCTTTTCTTTTTCAAGCATTGCCTGTGTATATTTTTCGGTTGCGTAGCCATCGCGTGCCATGATCTTGCCGATCTCGGCTATCACTTCTTCTTTGCTTGCAGCCGGACGGTTTAAGATGATGTTTTTCTTAAGCAGCACCTTGCTGTCGGAAGAGACTGCCTGCTTTGCTTGCTTTTCCTGGGTCGCGGAAAGGGTGCCGACGCCCGATTTCGCTGCGGATATTTCACCGACGATCTGATCGTATTCCGGCGCGTTCATAAAGTTCGTAATGGTTACGATCCTTGCGCTCGGCGCACTCTTTCTTGCGCGCTCCGCTAAATCCTTGTGGCAGACGATATACTGCGCGTTGCCCGGTACCTCCGATACGGAAGCATGTGTTACTTTGATATCCGATACGCCGACGCCTTCGAATTTTCTCTGAAGAACCGAAGCGCCCATTGCCGAAGAACCCATGCCGGCGTCGCAAGCGAATACTACCGTGTTAATGGATGCAAGGTCTACGTTGCCGTTAATTGCCTGTCCTTTGGACTCCGCTTTCATGTCCGCCATCTGATTCTGTGCTTCGTCAAGCGAGCCCTTCGTATTCGAAAACTTAACGATCGGCATTGCGATTGCGAAGGATACACCAGCCGCGATCAGGAACGAAAGGACTACCGCAAACGTTGATCCTTTCGGCGCCATTGCAAGGAAAGCGATTATGCTGCCCGGCGCCGGCGGTCCAACCAAGCCTAAGTCAAAGATCGTGTTATAGAACATTGCCGCTACGGAACCGCCGATCGTTGCCAGTAAAAGCAGCGGATTCATCAGTACATACGGAAAGTAAATCTCGTGGATGCCGCCGAACAGGTGAACGATGAGTGCGCCCGGTGCGGAATCCCTTGTCGCCTTATCTTTTGCAAACAGACAGTATGCAAGGAGTACGCCGGTAGCGGAACCGGGGTTCGTCTCGATCATGTAGAAGACGGATTTGCCGAGTTCCTTCACCTGCTCGCCGCCGAGCGGTGTGAAAATACCATGGTTGATTGCGTTGTTTAAGAACAAAACCTTTGCCGGTTCAACGAAAATCGATACCAGCGGAAGCAGACCGTTGTCTACCAAAATCTGAACGCCGCCTTCTAAAACTGCAAGGATGACTGCCATAAACGGACCGATCAGATAAAATCCAATGATCGCTAAGATCATTCCTAAAATCCCGACCGAGAAGTTGTTGACCAACATTTCAAATCCCGGCTTGATCTTGCCATCAACCGCTTTGTCAAACTGTTTGATGACCCAGCCTGCGAACGGACCCATCGCCATTGCGCCCATGAGCATTGTCGTGTCCGGCTCGCCGCAGATAACACCGATTGTTGCGATTACGCCGATTACCGCCCCGCGCTCTCCGCCGACCATTTTACCGCCCTGAAACGCGATTAAAATAGGAAGCACATACGATAACATCGGACTTACGATAGTCGCAAGATCCGCATTCGGGAACCACCCTGCTTCAATGAATAATGCTGTGATCAGTCCCCACGCGATGAATGCGCCGATGTTCGGCATAACCATTGCGGATAGGAACCGTCCGAAAGATTGTACTTTCTCTTTCATAATACTTAACCTCCTCCACTTTTGAAAAAATAGTTGTCTGTCTCTTTCTGATTGTTATTATAAAAGGAGTTCTCTGTTTTTTCAACAAAATGAAAATTGGTTTTGTCGTTTTGAAAACGACAAAGAATCGATATTAAGATGCTAGGCATAATGGCCCTTGCACCATATCATGTCTGTCCATGAAATACGCCCTGCCATATACACGGCAGGGCGCTATCTTATGTCACCTAAACAGTTTCTCATATGTCCGGTGCAGCAATTTTGTCAGCGCAGCGCGGATAGTTTCTTCGTCTTCCGATAATACCGCGTGCAAAAAATCCTCCTCCTGCACAAACGCGGCGCTGATGATCCCCAACACCCTCGCGTGATATGAGCGCATTTCATCTTTTGGCGACAGCATCAGCACGACGGCGGAAATTTCTTTGAAATACGCATCCGAAAACCGGTCCGTCCCACGCGGCGTACAGGTAATAAATACCGGTTTTTCAACTGCGTCCGTAACTGTATGCAAAAGCGCGATCCCCAGTTCCGGGATGACCTGTGTATTCAGTTCCTCCCGCGTAAGCACCGCTTCCGTCACGCGCTCCGCCGCCGCAAGGGAGCCGGTCACGCGGATCGCCAGATTATGGAGCAAGTCCCGAAACGAAAGCGCAGCATCAATCTCATATCTCCGATATGACCGGATAAGGGTCAGCATATCGCCTGCAACCGCCGCCGTCTGCGCCAGATGTTCCAGAAAATCAGATGTCTCCTCCCTTCGGTGCGTATGGGAATAGTCCAGCATTTTATGCTCAATTTTTGACAGATCCGCCGCAGTGATCAGCGGGGAGACGCGCAGCCAGTCCACCCCATAAGCATCCAGGTCCATTGTCGAAACGAAAAAATCATTCTCCCTTAAGACCTCTTTGCTTAATTCCTCTTTTCCGTATGCCGCAAACCGCACGCCATGACGAAGTTTGCTTTTTAATTTTGCCATCATAAGCTGCGCCACGCCAAAGCCGCTTGCGCAGACAATTCCGATATGGACGCGTCTTCTGCTTCCTGCCATGGCAAGCGCCCTCTCTTCCGCCGCGCCGAAATGCATTGCCAAGAAACCGATCTCTTCTTCCGAAACAGCAAGCCCCCGCTCTTCGCTGATCACCTTTGCCGCCTTACGGCAGCGGGCAAAAACATCCGCGTACTCCTCTTTTATCTCGGCAAGGAGCGGATTAAAAATATTCATATGTCCTTCGAGCCGGACAATGACAGGTCCTAAATGCACCAACAGACCTCGGATAAACTGCTCGTCCTGTTTTAACTGCAAGGCGATCGCCGGTTCGTAAGCATCGATCATTCGGTCGATCATCCGAAGCAGTTCGCCGTTTTCCATCACTTCCGGCATGCCGTCGTCATTGCCGGAATATGCCACCTTTGCCCCTTTGATATGCAGCAATATATAAGAGACTTCTTCCTCGGGAACCGTAAGTTCAAACTCCTCTTCCATCTCGGCAAGGATTCGTTTTGCCAAATCATAGTCTTCCATTCTCGAAAGATCGATCCGTTTTTCCTGTGAAACGCCAAGCCTTCCGCCCTGCCGCAGCCGCTCCATTGATATAGCAATATGCGTCACCAGTCCTGCATATGCATTTGCGGTCAACTGCTTCAAGCGCGGCTCCGCCATCGCAGTAAGCACTTCGTCGACACGGCGCATCACTTTCGGATTCAGCAAAGAAAAAATACCGCCGTCCGCCTCGTCAAGCACTGCCGCCGACACCGCATCCAAATTAAAGCGACCGCTCTCCTGTAAAAATTCGCCGCCGTTTTCATGGATAAAACGCCGCATCGCCTCCCGGTAATCCTGCTCGGTTCCGCTTAGCATCACGCCGTAGCCCTGCCGTCTTATGACCGATAGATGATTTTTTTCAAGCCAAGGCAGCAACGCTTCGATATCGCTGCCGACCGTCGCCTCGCTGACGCCGAGTTGTGTGCTGTAATAATACATCTTGCGCGGCTCGCGCTCCTTTAACAGCAAAAGAAGGAGTTTTCTACGACGCGCCGTCTTATCGGATGGATCAGGTGCTGCTTCCTGCAGGATGCTTTCCCGCAACATATGAAGCGCCGCCTTATCCCCGGAGAGACGGATTCCCTTGGAGCGGCTGCGTTCTAACTGCACGCCGGACTTTTTCACCTCTTTTTCGATATCGGGCAGATCCCGCTGCAGCGTGCGCATGCCGATATGCAGAATATCAGCAAGTTCCGCCGTCAAAACCGCATCTTCTCTTTTCAGTAGTTCCGCGACGATCGCCGCCTGTCTTGGTGTAAAACTCATAACCCGTCTCCTATGGACAACGGCTCCGTAGGAATATACGGAGCCGTTGCTGCATATGGCTTTCGCCTCATAACATTTCTATATTACGCCGCTTGCACGCCTGTATAAAATCTTCGGGCAATTTCCCCGCCGTAACCACGGCATCCACCTGATCGAGATCGCAGATCGTATAGGTTGTCACAACGCCGATTTTCGAAGCATCCATTAAGGCCACCACTTTCGCACTACGCGAGATCACTGCCCGCTTTAAGGCGGTATCCGCTTCGGATGCGCTGTTAAACCCCGCCGCGTCCGTGTATCCCGTCACGCCGATAAAGGCAATGTCAAAATTCACATGGGACAATTCCTCTATACCGGACGGTCCGCTGATGCTTAAACTGTTGTTGTTCAGATGTCCTCCCGGCAGATACACCTGCGGTTCCTTTAGGTTGGACAGTTCCGCTGCCGCGGAAAGCGAACAGGTATAAATGATGT
>CAJOQZ010000202.1 GCA_905236585.1 uncultured Lachnospiraceae bacterium | reverse complement strand
TTCTTGAAAAACGCGCTGATATTGCGAGAAAAATCGAAGAACGAGACGCGAGCCGTGCGGCTGAAAAAGAAATACATGAATATGAAATCGCTGTTCAGCGGAAGAAAGAAGATGACAAGTGGGAGGATTCTTCTGCGGAAAGGGAACTTATTCTTAAAAAAATGGAGGCGGAGATAGCGGGCTTGCAGAAGACCTTGGAAGAAAAAGAGAAAACGCTGCCCGGTCTGCAGACGAAACTTGATGAGTTGCCCGGGCTTCTTATAACGGAGGAGGCAGAGGGCGATAAGCAGCGCTGTGAAGAACTGGCTGAGGAGCATGCGCATCAAAGCGAGCTTTCAAAAAGGGATGCAAACGCGGCAATTGAGGCGCTGGAAATGCAGCTTGGCAATTTGCGGGCAGACTATGACGCGCTCTTTGCGGAGAAAGAGACGGCACAGGAAAAACTGGATAAAGCATATGATGAAAGCAACAAACTGTATCTTCAGACGGTTCAGTCTACGGGCGGCATAAAAATATTAAGCGGAGAAAAGTAATGCACCATTTGACCGGAAAAAGGGTCTGTCGCTAACGATATGTCAGAACGTCGGATGTATTTTGTCCACGGTCATAAAAAAGGAGGATCAAATTCTTGATTAAAAACCAATGGTACGCTGTATTATCGTCGAAAGACGTGAAAAAAGGACATGTCGTTGCAGTAAAACGATTGGGGATGGATTTGGTTTTTTTTCGTAATGCAGCCGGCGAGATCCGCTGCGTTTCGGATCAATGCCCGCACCGCGGGGCATCGGTCGGCGGAGGGCGTCTGAAGAACGGGAGATTGCAGTGCCCGTTTCACGGAATCGAGTTTGACGAGTTCGGCAGATGCGTCTGCGTGCCGTCGGAGGGGCGAAGCGCGGACAAAGATTTTTCCCGTATGAATCTGAAATGCTTTGCGGCAAAAGAGATCGGCGACATTATTTTTATTTGGTACGGCGGCGGGGAAGCGAAAGGGGAGCCGCCGATATTTGATGTGATGACGGATGCCAAATTTCGCTACGGCCATTTGGATGACTGCTGGAAGGTGCATTATTCCCGGGCGATCGAGAACCAGCTGGATGTATCGCATTTGGCGTTTGTGCATCATAATACGATCGGCAGGGGGAATAAAACCGTCGCGAACGGACCGAAGGTTGTCTGGCTGGATGCGGATACGCTGCAGACCAGCGCGGATAATGAGGTGGATACGGGGCAGCACCCAAAAACTTCGGATGAGAGCGTGATACGCGCCACGCATCTTACTTTCAGATATCCGAATATTTGGATGAATACTATCACGGACAAGATGCGCATTCTGGCGTATTTTGTTCCGGTTGATGAGGAAAACTGCGTTCTGTCGGTGCGCTTCTATACAAAAATGACCGGCATCGGATGGCTTGACGGCATCATCGCATGGATCGGGAACTGGGCGGATCTTATTGTCGAACGGCAGGATAAACGCGTTGTCGAAACGCAGCGCCCAAAGAAAACGGCTCGCCGTATCAATGAACGGCTTTTGATGGCGGATAAGCCGATCATTGAATACCGCAGACGGCGCGAAGAACTGCAGATGGCGTCAGAAGAAGAGCAGGCTGTTTAAGCTACATGAGAAAAAACATATCTTATTATGAAAATTCTGTTATACCGCTGGAATGCCTACAACTACAAAGATGTCGAGGATGAGTTTCGCCGCATGGGCTATGGGACAACGTCATTTTCCTATCATTTGACGAATTATGATAAGAATGATGATTTTCAGGAGATGCTGGATGGAAAGTTGTCTGCGGATCATTTTGATCTTGTTTTTACGATCAACTTTTTTCCGGTGGTAGCGGAGGTCTGCCATGCGAAAAAGATTCCCTATGTATCGTGGTCGTGCGACAGCCCGCTGATCTCCATGCACCATGAGAGCGTGTTTTTCCCAGAGAATTATATTTTTGATTTTGACCTGTCCAGCTGCAGGCTGTTCGAGGGGATGGGGGTCGAGCATATCTGGCACCTGCCGCTTGCCGTGAACGTATCAAGGATCGACCGGCTGCTTGCGGGGGCGGCTGATCTTTCTTCTTATGAAAATGAGATCGCGTTCGTCGGAAACCTATACGAGCGCAACAGTTACGACCGGCTGGAGAAAAACCTGCCGGAATATCTGCGCGGGTATTTTGCCGCAACAATGGAAATCCAAAGCAATACGTACGGCGGCAATGTCTTGGAGGAGGCGCTGACGCCGGAGATATTAGAGCGGCTGTCGGCATATTTTACCTTGGAAAAATCAGAAAAATCATTCTCCGATCTGGGGGTGATCTTTTCGACGACCGTGTTAGGATATAAGGTCGCAAGAATGCAGCGATTTGCGGCGCTTTTGGAGTTGTCGAAAAAACATCCGGTTTCCCTCTACACCGAGAGCCCAGCCGACGAATTGCCGGGCGTGTTTTTCAGGGGAGGGGTTGACTATTGGGAGGAACTGCCGAAGGTTTTTTACGGCAGCAGGATCAACCTCAATCTGACGATCCCGAATATCAAAAGCGGCATTCCGCTTCGGGTGTGGGACGTCCTTGGAGCGGGCGGCTTTCTTTTGACGAATTATCAGGCGGAATCGGCGATGTATTTTACGGAGGGCAGGGATCTGGTTTCTTTTTATGACCGCGAGGATATGAAGGAAAAGGCGGATTATTATCTGCGGCATGAGAAAGAGCGAAAACAGATTGCGGCGCATGGACGCAAGACGGTTTTAGCGGAACATACATATGAGATCCGCATGCGTAAGATGATGGATATTTTGAAGGAAAATCAACTTTTGTGTTGAGAACATACGAAAAAGGCAGAAATTGAGGCGTATCGTAGATTAATGAAAATAATTGGGATTGAAGAAATCCTTGAGACGCTTCAAAATTTTGAAGCAAAGAATAAGAATTAAAAAAGGACTTCCGATTCGATATTTGAAAACAGGAAGTCCTTTTTATAGTGCCTGATCGACCAGAAGTCCGGCATACCGGCTTGTTGCGTATGGCGCCGGATATGTCTTGCCCGGGTTCTTATACTCGACTGTAATCTTGTCCGCGTAATTCAGCGGGTCGATTGCCGTCCGATCCGCCTGTCTGGACAAGGCGTTCTTGAAACGGTTCAAAATGTTGAACGCATTCCGAGAATCATCTCCGGTTACTGCGCTGGCGATTTTCTCCCGGTCAAGGGTCAATGTCCCGTCTTCGACGCTCTCGACGCCTACGCTTTCAAGGTCGCCGCTCATCCCGCGGTACAGCCGCGCCATATCCAAATTAAGAAGATTGGTTGCGTGTCCTTGCGAATAGCGGGAGCCGATCGTAATGAAATTGTTGTACGCTTTAACCAAAGAATCCACGCTGTCGGCTACGGCGTCCGTATTCGTCTTAAAGCCGATGGTCGCCGGATCGTCTTCCGGGGTCGGTCCGCGAAGGTTTACTTCGAAACTTTGGTTGATCGTAAAGTTGTTCGACAGAGACGAATGCTCCTGTCCGTTCAAGGTAAACGACGAGTTCGATGCCGGCGACGTAATCTCGTCAATGCCGAGCATATGCAGTTCGTTCCACGACTCGTCAGAATGGATGTCGAACAGATATTCTTCGCCCTCGGCAAGTCCGGTGTGCTTCGATGTAAGAACCAACGCACTCGCATTGCCCCGGTCGTTGTCCACAACCTGCGCCGACACACCGACGTCCGATGTGTTGATTAAACGGGCGAGTTTCTGCTGGACGTCCTTGTTCGTGTCGTTTTCTCCGACGTTGAACTGAAATTCGAAAGAGTTCGATCCGGTATCCAAATCAAATTCGTAGGAACCCTCTTCAAAATCGTGTCCCAGCGAGGGAAGGAACTTGCCCTGATTGACCTGCGGCTTTGCTAAGGACTTAACGCCCATCTTAAAGGTTGGGGTGGCGGGAAGTTCTTCGTTGCCGATGTATTCCACCTCGACGGCAGCGTCATTCGAAGAAGTCGCGATCTTTTTGTAGAAGAGGGACTCCATGTCTTCGCTTTCCGTCTGCAAGGAAGAAACCACATTCTGCGTATAGCGGGCGCTCTCCTTTAAGTCGATCGCGAACTTCGTAACATCGGAGCCCATCTTGATCTTATACAGAGGGGAATCCTGCGATGCTTTTACGATACGCGAATAAACGTCTTTTAATTCGCTTTTCTTGTGCGAGTCAAACTTACTTGTTCCGGCTGTGGGAGCATAAGTAGACAGATAGTAATTATACACATCTGCATTATGAATAATCGGCATCAGACACCCCTCCTTTCTTCCTTGAAATACGCCTTGTTAAAATCCGGTTAAGATTTTGTTAAAAAATTTTCGAATTTCCTCTAAAGTTATCTTTTGTGTTACCGATATATGTATCGGTAGGTGGAAAACAGAATATTGAAAAGTTTTCCGGGAAATCGAATATACGGCGTCAGGGTATAAAAATCCATTTCTATACATATAATACCATAAATGGAAGCGTTTGTCATCTACAAGATAGGTGTTTTTTTATTGAATTTTTTCTATATATTGATAGAATGCGGTAAACGTGGGGATCATGATGATTTTTATCACGTAAATCAACTTTTATTTTGAGAACAGAAAGTCTTCGTGTGAGGTTAAGGCATTTTTTCCGTCGAGCACGGAGATTTATTTGTTCCCAAGGCAAGATTGGATGACAATGGATTTCTGTGTTTTTTTTATAAATTTTCATTGACATTCGTAAACGAACGTGTTAAATTATACGGGCGATGAAAATTCGGGGTTCAGACCCTTTTTTTTATGTACGGAGGTGAAGACAGTGCGTACAAAGATTACATTGGCGTGCACGGAGTGCAAGCAGAGGAATTACAACCTGACAAAAGAAAAGAAACTGCATCCGGACCGCATGGAGACAAAAAAATACTGCCGGTTCTGCAAAAAGCATACGATGCATAAAGAAACGAAGTAAGGGGTGCGCATATGGCTGACGTCAGTAAAAAGAAAACAATGCGCGATCGCATGGATGAATTAAAAGCCGAATTTGGGAAGATTGTCTGGCCGGATGGAAGAACGATTTCGCGGCAGTCCGTTGCGACCATCGTGGTATCGGTTTTTGTCGCGCTGATCATTGTTTTTTTCGATATGATTATACAGTACGGCGTGGATTTTCTTGTTGATTTATAGGAGGCTTTTATGGCAGAGGCACAGTGGTATGTGGCTCATACCTATTCGGGTTATGAGAAAAAGGTAAAAGCGAACATTGACAAGACAGTCGCCAACCGCCATTTAGAAGACCAGATTGTTGAAGTTCGGGTTCCCATGCATGACGTTTGGGAAACGAAGGACAGCAAAGTCGGCGCGAAGAGGGAACTCAAGTCTAAGAAGATGTTCCCGGGATACGTTTTGATCAATATGATCATGAATGATGAGACCTGGTACATCGTCCGCAATACACGCGGTGTGACGGGGTTTGTCGGACCGGGCAGCAAGCCGGTGCCTTTATCGGATGCAGAAATGCGCACGCTTGGGATTAAATCCGAAGCGAAGATTGAGGTCGATTTTGAAGAAGGCGACGTGGTTACGGTTATTGCAGGCGCATGGAAAGATACGATCGGAACGATTCAGGCGATGAATGTCGGGAAGCAGACGGTTACGATCAATGTGGAACTGTTCGGGCGCGATACGCCGGTAGAAATCAGTTTTGCCGAGGTGCAGAAATATAAATGATCGCCGGGATGCGGGAGTATAGTACGGAGCATACCGGTATCATGTAAAGTTGTAGGAGGAAAAACCAATGGCTAAGAAAATCGAAGGATATATCAAATTGCAGATTCCTGCCGGCAAGGCAACCCCGGCACCGCCGGTTGGTCCGGCGTTAGGACAGCACGGCGTCAATATTGTTGAATTTACGAAGCAGTTTAACGCGAAGACGGCTGAGATGGGAGATACGATCATCCCGACGGTCATCACGGTATACGCGGACCGAAGTTTTACATTCATTACGAAGACGCCGCCCGCTGCAGTTCTCATCAAAAAGGCTTGCAAGATTCAGAAAGGTTCCGGGGAGCCGAACCGCAACAAGGTAGCAAAGATCACAAAGGCGCAGTTGCAGGAGATCGCCGAAACGAAAATGAAAGACTTGAATGCCGCATCCATAGAAGCGGCGGCAAGCATGATCGCCGGAACAGCGAGAAGCATGGGAGTTGAAGTCGTAGATTGACGTTAAGCAAGGCGCAAAGCGACTGCCGAAGATGTTATGCTATCAAAGGACGCTGCGTGACGGCGGGGCAGTAGTAGCGTTTTACGAGAACATAGCGACTGTTGGAGAACTATGCTTTCTAAGGGCGTTAAGCGAAGCGTGCCCGTGAAAGTATAGTTTCTCCGACAGGAGCGTAAAAGTAAATAACACATAGTGGGAGAGCGCAAAACTCATTTGCACCACAAGGAGGAACAAAATGAAGCGAGGCAAAAAGTACAAGGAACTACTCAAGGCATACGACAAATCGAAGCAGTTCGATACCGTCGAGGCAATGGAGCAGGTCAAGAAGAACGCAAAGGCAAAATTCGATGAGACGATCGAGGTGCATATCCGCACGGGCTGCGACGGGCGCCATGCGGAGCAGCAGATTCGTGGAGCGGTTGTTCTGCCGCATGGAACGGGAAAGACCGTTCGCGTACTGGTATTTGCGAAAGGACCGAAAGCGGATGAGGCTGAGGCTGCCGGTGCAGATTATGTCGGCGCGGATGAATTGATTCCGAAGATTCAGAACGACGGCTGGCTGGATTTTGATGTGGTTGTCGCTACGCCGGATATGATGGCGGTTGTAGGGCGTCTGGGCCGTGTCTTAGGACCGAAGGGCCTGATGCCGAACCCGAAAGCGGGCACCGTAACAATGGACGTTACGAAGGCGATCGAAGAGATTAAAGCCGGTAAGATTGAGTATCGTTTGGACAAGGCGAATATCGTTCATGTGCCGATCGGAAAAGCATCTTTCAGCGAGCAGGATCTGGCGGACAACTTTTTGGCATTGATGGGCGCGATCAACAAAGCAAAGCCGGCAAGCCTGAAAGGGCAGTACATCAGAAGCGTTACTGTTGCACCGACGATGGGACCGGGCGTACGCATCAATACAATGCGTGCGGCAGAAGCATAGACTTTTTAGCGGTTGACAAGTCCGGCGGAACTTGCTATTATAGCATTCGGGCTTAAGGCGGTTCTGATTATACGGGGGCTGCCTGATGACAACAGCATATTCTTCCGTAGACAGCAGGTGCGTTTGACGCGTAAATATCATTGCCTGCCGAGGATGCTTTCGAACTTTACCGGTATATTTCGGTATGTAATGAAAGAACGTTCCCTCTTTGTCTGCGGATGAAGAGGGATTTTTTTCCCAAAATAAATTTTTAAGGAGGTAACAAACGTGGCAAAGATTGAGTTAAAGCAGCCGATCATTCAGGAAATCTCTGACAACATAAAAGACGCGCAGTCGGTCGTTATTGTAGATTACCGCGGATTGACGGTTTTGGAAGACACGGCGCTGCGCAAGGAACTTCGGGAAGCGGGTGTGATATATAAAGTATATAAGAACACCATGATGAATTTCGCGTTTAAGGATACGGAATTTGAAGGCTTGAAGGATGTTCTCGAAGGACCGAGCGCAATCGCGATCTCAAAAGACGACGCGACCGCACCGGCTCGCATCTTGGCAAAATTTGCCAAAACTGCACCGGAACTTGAGATCAAGGCGGGCGTTATCGAAGGTACGCTGTATGATGCGGAAGGCATGAAAGCGATTGCGGCAGTACCGTCGAGAGAGGAACTGTTGTCGAAGCTGCTTGGCAGTTTGCAGTCGCCGATCACGAATTTGGCTC
>CAJOQZ010000201.1 GCA_905236585.1 uncultured Lachnospiraceae bacterium | reverse complement strand
CCCGCCGTACTCCGCCTGTAGTTCGGCAAGGGAGCCTTCTTCGATCTTCGACGCCCATGTCAGTTCCACCGAGATCGGTGCGCCGGTTGGGCTGTCCTTTGTAAGCCATGTCTCAAAGTCCATCGTGACGGGTTCCGTTGGGCGGGATTCCAGCGAATTGAGGAAGGTGATCTCGTTATCGTTAATCCCCACGACGGTAACATAGTGCCCGTTGGTTAAAAGCGCGGCGGGCTTTCCGCTGTCGAGCAGGGCATGCAGCCTCGCCTTCATCGCTTCCATCAGGTTGTTCTTTACCGTGGCGTCCTTCGCCGCCGCGAGCGAATAAGTTGCGCGGTGGAGCGCAATGTCCCTCCGCCCGAGACCGCCGTATGCCTTCTTGTCAAAGATGACATCCGAGATGGAAAAAAAGTTGCCGTACCGCCTTTTGCCCGCCCCCGCGAACAAGCCGATATCCGCCTTTATTGCCTCATAGTCTTCAATCCCTTTGGCGTTTACGGCTTCATTTTCCGAACGGCTTAAATACCGGGGTTCAAAATTCCTTACCTTATGCTGGTCGAGCAGTTTTTCCCCGGTCAGGTAATTGATGAGTTTCGAACCCGCGCAGCCGAAGCAGTTCGAACTGCCCGTATCCTGCTTTTCATAGGAGTAATCTTTGATTTGAAGCGCGGAGGCGCCCATTACCGCCGGACGCAGATGGCTTTCCTTTTCATGCCTGAACTGCTCGTCCTTTAACTTGTTGTATTGGTAAAACGCCTGCGTTTTCGCTAAGAATTTGAAATCCTCCCACGCGCCGATCTCTTTTAACAGCGAATACGTCGCCCCGGTCTCGCCGCCGTTTCGTATTGTTTTCTCGTATGCGTCCGCACTTTTCCCCGCCGCATGGAGTTTCTCTGCGATCATGGCAGAACGGATGTCCTTAATCTCCCCTTCTTTGGGCAGATAGCCGTCGGGAACGCCGGCGAAGCGTCCCTTCCACTGCTCCTTTAAGCCTTCCGTCGACATGTTTTCAAGTTCTTCGGCAGCAACGTCGTATTCGACCTCATCCTTTGCGTGTTCCTGCCATGCTCCCTCATTGTCCCCGAGGGAAAAGATGGCTTTTGCACCGTCGCCGCTTTCCACCAGACGGTACTTCTGCCCGTCCTCCATGAGGAAGCGTCCGTTCCACGCTTCGCGCGCCTTTGCCGATGCCGCCTTCGGCCCGGCGGAGCCGTTCCACGTCTCGTTTGGCGCAGGCTTTTTCATATTGGCGGTATTCATCTGCTTCTCCACCTTCGGCAGACTTTCCTCACTCGCCTCCCTCTCGTCGGAAAAGGTAAAGGACTTGTTCGGATCATACTCTTCCTTGTTTTGCTGATTTACGAAACCCGTCCGCGCAATGAACTGCCCCCATGTTTCGCCTTTTTCGCTTTTCTGCTTTATCACCTGCTGTCCGCTTTTTTGCGCCTGCTTGTTCTTATTAATTGACATTTTCCCCTCCTTTATATTCCATGCAAAGCATCGTCAGGTCGTCAAACGGGGCGCCTCCCTGAACGAAATCCGCCACCGTTTTTTTCATGTGTTCTATGACTGTCTGTGCGCCCTCTTTTTTGCATCCGCTTAACGATGCCATCACCCGCTCCATTCCAAAGGCTTCCCCTTCGCGATCCGTTGCGTCGGTAAGCCCGTCCGTATATACGAACAGCCGGTCGCCCGGCAAAAGCCGCAGTTCATAGTCTTTGTATTCCTCGTCTTCCATAATGCCGACACACAGCCCATGCTCATCCTCAATCCGCTGGCATCCGCCCTGCGCACGCAGGATCAGAGGATATTCGTGCCCCGCATTCACACAGGTTATCACCCCGGTAGGAATTTCAAGGATGCCGAGCCACACCGTAACGAACATGTACTCCCTGTTGTTGGCGCATATCATCCTGTTCGCATCGGACAGAATCTGTGCGGGGCGAAGCCCTGGTTTGGCATTATTCGCAAGTATGATGGAAGAAGCCACCATAAAAAGCGCCGCCGCAATCCCCTTGTCGGATACGTCCGCAATCATCAGGCAAAGATGATCCTTGTCAATCAGAAAAAAATTATAAAAATCGCCGCCGACTTCTTTTGCCGGAGTCATGGATGCATGCAGGCTAAATTCCGACCGATCCGGAAAAACCGGCCAATCGCTTACCAGCATGTCGCTCTGTATCTTTGCCGCAAGGGAAAGTTCCGTTTCGATTCTCTCCCTCTCCTTCGTAATTGCGGCGATATCATCAACATACTCTATGATGTCCGTCTCCATATCGTTGACGGCATCGGCAAGATTCTGCAGCTGCTTCATCCTGCTGACAGTTCCGATCGGCTCCCGACGGTTCCTTTCCTTCGCAAAACGCGTAGCCTCCGTCGAAATCCTTTTGATCGGGTCAACCACCATCGTCTTAACAAATCCGGCGGTATGCCGTACTACAAAGAGCGCCACAAGCATTGTCACGATGCCAATCATCAACAGAAACGGCATGACCGCGCGCCTGAGTTCTTCGATCGGACGCTGCACGCAGCAGATAGCGACGACCCGGTTTGCTGAGTCAATGACCGGTACCATCACCGTCAAGTGCGACGGCTTCCCGTCCGGCGGATTCAGACGCAGCACAGATTCAAAGGACGACCCTTCTTCGTAGATGCTGCGGTACTTGTCGGCATACTCGTCATTCGTTGTATTTCTCTGAAATCCCAACTGCCATTCCGTGTATATGCCGCCGACAATATCTTCGTTGATCGGATTGAATATGGATACGAAACTGCCGTAGTCATCGGTGTCCACCATGATAATGTAAATGGTGGATACGCCCGTTATGCCGCAGTATTCGTCCAACGCCTCTTTCGAGCGAAGATATTCCTCTTCGTTCCTTCCATCCAAATACGACGCAAAATTGTCGCCGTTGACGAACATCTCAGCACCAGAGGCAATGCGGCGGGTGGCATCCACGTACTGCCTGTGAAATGCAACCGTATGGCTTATGATACCGATCTCCCCGAGGACGACCCCCAAAAACAGGATCTCCAGAACAATCGGTCCGATAATATGAACCGACAAACTTGTACGGTAACGAGCCGCCAGTTTACGTAATCTACCGGTTATCATATCGGTTCCTTTCTATACGATGACTTCGCCTGTCCAAATCGCCTTCTGCCGTCCGATATGGTGAAAAATCCTCTCCACCCATCCGGAAAGCGCCGCCGGTTCCTGCGTGATGAGAAGGTATTCCGTAGGCAGCATCCGTTCCCCGAGCCGAATCGCCAAGCCGGTCAGAAGCATCATCTCGTACTGCCTGCTGTTCGCTTTGAAGATGCGCGGCACGTAGGTATCGCCCCACCTGTCCACAATAAGAACGCCCTGCCAGCCGTTGGGATCGCGGACGGCGCAGCTTGCTTTCGACCCCGCTTCCCCTTCCGTCTCGCCGGGGGCAAATTCCATGAGAAGTTTCCGCCGCTGGGTTCCCGTAAGTTCACCAAATCCGACGATTGCCTGCTTGATCTTTTCCGATGTCTGCGCTGCTTTTTGGATGAAGTCCTCGGATAATAGTTCCTCCCCCGAAAACACCCATGGCCCGTCTTCCTCATGCGATT
>CAJOQZ010000200.1 GCA_905236585.1 uncultured Lachnospiraceae bacterium | reverse complement strand
CCCGCCGGTGGTTCTTCCGGTATGCCTGCTCGAAATTATTCGCCGCCTCGGTAAAAAAGAAAAGCCTTGCGTATGCCGTTCCTAAATTGTGCCGGATGTCTCCAAGCAGGGCATCGCCGATATTGCTCGCGCCGTCTAAAAGGCTTTCATACTCATAGATCGCATCCACGATCCGGCTGTGCTCCATCAGCCGATCCGCCCGAATCTTTTTGCATTCGGCTTCGCTCTTATTTTCAAATACGGAAATGATCTGCAGCGTGTCCTTGATCTCCCCGACCGTTAAATAGCCGCAGGAGTTTAAGATGCGTCCGACAAAAATATGCAGCGGCACATTCTCTTTTAATAGGTCGAGCAGATTGTCGGAGAGTTCCTTCATCCCCATTTCCCTGCCGATCCAGTTGCAGAGATCAACCGACATAAAATCCGCGTTCAACAGATAGACATTATGAAAAATGTAATACGATAGTTCTTCAAGCGAATAGATATTCATGGACAATTCATCCATGTAGAACGGCGTCGCCGCTATCTGCCGCTTGCACAAGATCATCTCGCCCAACGGTTATGCTCCTTTAATTCTGCAATGGCGTGACAGTAATATTATGCTCCCATATGCGGTTCGTCGCGGGAACGATCTCGCCGAACCCCAGATCCTGCACCTTGATATTCACTTCGGTATCCGAAACCGGCTTTGCCATGATCCTAAGCCGCGTCGTCCGGTTCTCCCGCTGCGGCATATCGGACAGTTCCATTTTCTCAACATACGCCTTCCGCGAATCGGGACGCTGCACCCAGCATTCGATCTCGGGGCTGCCGTCGAGGATCACTTCGTATTCGCCGTAAGCGTCATACCAACTGTCCCCCGCCGATAAAAGCGTTACGAATTTCATTTCGTTATCGTCAATGACTTTCAAAGACAGATTGAGTTTTAATTCGTTGTTGCCGATATAGACGTAATCCCAAGCCGCCGCCCCCGTCCGAACGGCTCCGGCATAGCAGGCGCCTTTGGAATAGAGATTTTTGCCGACAAACACCCGTCTGCCTTTGCACAGCCGCTGCAGCGACTGCTTCATCCAGTCGCCGTCAAACCCGTCGCCGATCAGATAGGCGGATGAGATCGTCTCCGACAGCGTCGTCTCTTTGATGATCTCGTCGAACCACTTATCCTTGTCCTCTAACACCGATCCGTGGTTCCCATACTCCAAAGAGATCACCTGCGGATGCGTGGACTTGTTGCGCTTTAACAGGCAGTGCTTGATGCTCGCCCTCGTATAGTCATAGAGCATGACGTCATGGGCGAACAGCGCCTTCTCCTGGGAGAGCGCGAAATAATAAAAACTCTCCCTGTGGTCCAAAAGCAGCACCGTCTTCGCACCGATCCCCATCCGGGACGCAAGCATCGTAAACAGTTCGATCGACTTAACGTCCAAGTTCTCAATCGTGATAACGAGTTTCAAAAGGGGAAGCGACGTCACGCTGCGCGGCGGCAAGGACAGAAGCCGCTTCAAAAAGATCAAAAGCAGATCTTCCGCCGGATATTCCTCGGTATCAATAAAAATGTCCTCCCGCCGCATTGCCTTTTCAAACAGGTTGTCAATGCCGACCGCTAAATTCAGCTGCACCTGCCGCATGGCGTCATTGCCGAAGAACCACTGCCCGATCCCGCGCTTTTTTGCAAGAAACGTCGGAATCTGATAATTCTCTTCGCCGAGAACCGTACTGATCGTTTCCGGCTCCTCCATATTCGTCTGATAAAAACTAAGAAGCGTCGACTTCGGTCCGATATCGATGCCGATATAGACGCCTTCGCGTGCCTGTTCGTCCATATATATCCTCTACAGGGTGGAATAAATCCGGTCGGTCACAAATTCCAGCCGCTTGTACCGCTTCATATCGGAAAGCAGTTCTTTTTCGTTAAAATAAATCAACTCCCGCTGCATCCGGTTCAAAAGATTGTAGCGGTCAAACGACGCATCCGCAGTAACGTCGGAAAAGACCAGCGTCTCCGACTGCAGCACCGTATCGGGCGCGTCTATGTCATAGATCTCATAGTATAACTGCTCCCCGAAAAAGATCACAAACTGCCGCAGGTAAATGCCGCGGTACATTTCGATCATATCCATCTGTTTGATCTCGCCGCCGTCCTTTTGCCAGCGGATCACAAGATGTCTGCCCCGCTCGCCCGCATACTCGGCGAAAAGTTTGTCATAGAGATGATACTTGACGATCAGCGAATGATCCATATTCCGCATGAATTTGAAATATACGTTCCGAAGCACCGCTTCTCCGACCAGTTCGTCCAACGCCTTATATTCCGCATTGGAAAGCGTGGATTTCCCAGCAAGATGCTTCATTAAGGCATAGCGCATGCTTTCATTCAAATGATCGCCCTGACGGAATTTATGAAGCGACGATTCGAAAACCGCATCCGGAACTTTTTGCCGCTCCGTCATGTATTTATATGACCAAAACGTCACATACGCCTCCATCAGCATCGGATTGCCGCGGTGGCGCTCATATTCTTTGAACACCGCTTCGCTCGTTATGTCGATATTCTCGGTGAAAAGCATCTGCGTCAAAATCCGCTCTTCGAGCGCCCGTGTCTCGAGCTGCCGCGCCAGAGCGAACTGCCAGAGCGTGAGCATATCCGCCGTCGGTCCGATAAAATAGCGGTTCATAAAGCGGATCGTATCTTCGGAAGAAAGGAATTTGCGCATCAGCCGCGTGCAGATCCCCAGCAGAAAATCGTCCGCCTTTTCCTCTCCGTCCCCGATCAGGTGGTTGCACATGCGAAGCAGGCATTTCCCGGTCGTATAGGTGCCGTTGTATGCGCGAAGGAGTTCATATGCCTTCGCGTACTTATCCTCCATGACATTAAGGTCAATGATATAGGAGATCGTCGCCGAATCCAGCCCGTCATAATTATGCAGGGACAAGAAATGCTCCTCGACGATTTCCTCCCGCCCGTGATCCTGTAAAAAAGAAACGATCAACGGATACATCTTCTGCCGATAACGGACATCCACCGCGTCCGACGACAGAAAAAGCGCAATGTCGTTCATCTCGCCGACCTTGAAGTCATCCGCCGCCTCTTTTTCATTCATGCGATGCAAAAAGTAGCCCAGCCGCTTATCCGCCATCCGGTATAGTTTCGAAAACAGCCGCTCCGCCGGAAGCAGTTCCTCAATGATGTAATCCGTTCTGCCCGCGATCAGGCGGCCTTTGATGTCTTCCAAAAAGACGCGGTAATTCCGTGAGTAAATCGGGACAAACGCGCAGCCGTTCTCCACCGGAACAATGAAGGGATCTTTTAACTGCTCCTCAT